>JAAYBA010000052.1 GCA_012719085.1 Planctomycetota bacterium | reverse complement strand
TGCCAACGCGCCGCCAAGACGTTTGCCCACTCCCATACCGGTCACTTTCATTCCATTTCCATTCGGTCGATCTGAAATCGCGGCTCAAGGTCCTGTCGGACACCGGGATCGTCCCATACGTCGCCCGATCGCAACAAGTGCGTCAAGAACGAACCGCGTAGCCACGATTTCTCCATGGCATCCATGCGGACGGCACTGTATCAGAATCGAGCATTCAGATCAAAGAATCCCCCGGGCGCATCTCGCGGCGACTTGAAAGAAGCGATGTGGGGCGATATCCTGTCGGTACAGGGAAGGTTCGTCTTCACAGCGAGCTGATCCCGAAGGTCCGGAGAAGGCCGTGATGAAACGCCGCGTATTTTTGAAAGGTTGTGCCGCCTCGTTGGCGGGCTTCGCCCGGCCCAGCGTGTTGTCGTCGAACGCCTGCGCCGCCCTGCCGGCCGGCATGCCGGACACCTCCGGCATGAACGTGCTGCTGATCCTCGTCGAGGGCCTGGCGGCCAATGCCGTCGGCTGCTACGGCAATTCACAGGTCTGGACCCCGAACCTCGATCGGTTCGCAACGCGGGCGATGCGATTCACCCGATGCTACTGCCAGACGCCGATGAGTGACCTTTCACGCCATTCGCTCTTCACCAGCCTGCGTCCCGCCCCGACCGACGTTGCACCTGATGCCTCCCTCGCAGGAGCACGATCGTTGCCGGAGGTGCTTCGCCAGTACGGTTTTCGTGACGTGAAAATGGGCAAACCATGTGGCGGCGCCCAACGACGAAATTCATCCGATCACGCCAAGGGTTGTCACGATGCCTGCGAACACCGCAGCGAGGCGGAAAGGAAGGCCAAGGAGGGCTCCAAGAATCGACGCGTCACAGAGATCCTCGCTGAATCCGCCGAGGCTGGATCCCCGTTCTTCATTTCGGTGGACTTCTCGTCGCTTCATATGCCGCTGCGATGTCCTGCGACCTTTCTCGACCTGTACGATCCGAGTCGCATTCCATATCCCCAAGCCCCCACCTGCCGGGACCGCGATATCCCTGCCGTGGCCAGGCGATTTGGCCGCAACGACATCGTCTTGAGAAGAGACGACGACGGGCCCATGTCGGAGGAGGATGCCCGGCAGACCGTTCTGGCGTACTACGCCTGCGTTTCCTTCATCGATGCGCAGATTGGGGCCGTGCTCGATGCGCTCGATCGAGCGCCACAGTGCGGTGACACAATCGTCGGGATCCTCAGCAACCACGGGTTCCACCTGGGCGAGCATGGGCTCTGGGGGGCGCAAACACTCTTCGAGCAGTCCACCCGGGTTCCCCTTCTGATCCGCGTGCCGGGCGTCACGACACGACAAGCCGTATGCGACGAGATCGTCGAACTGGTAGACCTGCTGCCGACCGTATGCGACCTTCTGGCCGTGCCGGTGCCGGACCGTACCGAGGGCAGAAGCTTCGCCCCGCTGTTGCACGACCCGCTGCAGCCCTGGAAGCGAGCCGCTTTCACGGTCTGCGCGATGGACGATCACATCGGGCGATCCGTGCGAACCAAACGCTGGCGCTACGCCGACTGGCAATCCTGCACGACCTCACTGCGCCAGTTCGAGCTTTATGACCTTGACACCGATCCCTGGGAACAGGTCAACCTGGCGTTGCATCCCGACTATCGCAACGAGCGTACGATCCTGGCGAATCTTCTTCAGCGCGGCTGGAAGGCCGCCCAGTAGCCCACGCCTCACCACACCATCCGAAGTTCCCGGCCGCACAAAGCCCCTGTCAAATCGCGAAGGAACACCGACGGCGGTCGCGTTCGTCCGAGAAAACGCCGGCCCAATCGTCGTCCGTTCCATTCGTCACCCCGGCCAGAGGCCAGCGGGCAGACGGAATCGGTACGGCAGTATTTTGCTGACAGCGACCGGCGAAGATGCTATGGTGATGCCGTTGTTGGGCCACCCGGTGACATGTGGGGGCCCGATGAAGTCATGGTCCTTACTGCTGTGGGGGACGAAGCCACGCATGAGAATCGAAACCGTCATGGCGGCAACATGGATTTGCGCCGCAATTGCGGGCGGGACGTTGGCCGATGAGGCCGAGCCGCCGGTCGAGCCCAGGAAACGAGAGGTGTTCGTCGGCGCCGGCGCACTCGTCAGCTCCAAGCCGTATAAAGGGATCGATCCGCGCGTCTATCCGATTCCGATGTTCGGTTACGAAGGCGAGAGGCTCTACCTTCGCGGCGTCGGCGGAGGGTACCAGCTATTCCGCAGGGGAGGCTGGTCTTTCGGGCCGGTCCTGCAGCCTCGCTTTGACGGCTACGAGGCCGACGACAGCCGTTATCTGGCGGGAATGAAGGATCGTGATCTGACGCTCGACGGCGGCGTCGGGCTGTCCTGGCGGGCAAAATGGGGCCTGATCGGCCTGTCCTGCATCACCGACCTTCTCGGCAAACACGATGGCCAGGAATTGGAACTCAGCTACACGGCGGTATTCCCTTACGCCGGCTGCGACTTCATTCCGTCGGCGGGACTGCGTTACAAGAGCGACAACCTCGTCGATTACTATTACGGCGTGCGCACCAGCGAGGCCCGTGACGGACGCCCTGCCTACGAGGCCGAAGAGGCTACGGACCCCTTCGTTCGCCTGGCGGTTCGGCGCAAGCTCGGCGGCCAATGGAGCCTGCTCGGCGCCGTCCAATACGAATGGTTCGACAGTGAGATCAAGGACAGCCCCATCGTAGACAAGGACTACGACGTCTCCTTCGTGGGCGGCTTACTCTACTCCTGGTAGACTCAGTGGGGCCGGATCTTGAAGGCCACGTCGTCGCCGATGTGGTAGGCATGGCCTCCGGTCGTCGTCAGTTCCGGGACCGAGACAGTAAGGGTCCCATCACGGCAATCCAACGTCTGCGCATCCAGGTAGCGCCCGCGCCAGGTGCGGTAAAGGCGAACGTCGTATGTTCCGTCCGCCAGGCCAGAGATTGTGAAGGACTCTCCGGCGACGCCGGAACGCGGGTTGACCAGCCAGCCGAAGATCAGCGATTCGTCCCCCATCGCCCAGCCATCGCAGTGACCGCTTTGAATGGTTATCGGCTTGAGATCCGGACGGGCGAAGTCGATGTCGGAGATGAACTGAGCGAAGGACCGCATCTGATTCGTCACCACCGCGTCGTTGATCCAATCGGAATAGGCCCACCAGAAAGGCGTGCAACACAGTCCGTTGGCAAGCCCGACCCAGAGCGCATTGTGGTACATGGCCAGGTATCCCGGCATCCCCGGCTCGTAGTAGGTGTGGTCATAGCCGCATTCGCCGATAATGGCGGGTTTGTCGAAGCCGTTCCACAGATTCTGCGTTTGCGTCGCGTAGTTCAGATAGCTCGCTCGCAACGGGCTCTCGTCGTCGGGCCCGATCTTGCCGCGCTTGGGCATCGGGTGTCCCTGTGCTTCGTAGATTTCCCGAGCCGCAATGTCGAAGATCCGGTAGCCTTCGGGCCACCACTGGCCGATGCCGCCGCTCTGTGTGCCGGTGGTCGGGCGGCCGTACGGGTCGTACTCGTTGAAGAAGGCGTC
>JAAYBA010000389.1 GCA_012719085.1 Planctomycetota bacterium | reverse complement strand
TGCCGCCGCTGCCATCGCTGTCCCCCTCGACCAGGGGCGATGTGTCGGCCACGATGTAGAACGGCGTGAAGTGCGTCGTTTTGAAACGCAGCGCGTTGAGGTTGGGCGCGATGACGAGGTTCTCGATATCCGTGATGCCGTATTGCGTCAGGGCGCCGGTCAGCGAATCGTACCAGTAGGGTTTCGCCGAACCACCCGTTCCACTGAAGCGGTAGGGGATTGTCACCGTGACCGGAATGGCGAAGTCGATGCCGCTGGGCCCGAAATCATAGCTCCCCAGACAATCGGCCGGTGCGACGGGGGGATTCAGAATCCTGGAGATCGAGATCCGCGCGTCAGATCGACAGGCGCGGGGCGGCACGACGATGGATACGTCGTCGGGCTGCGCGATCGCGGCCGGGTCGGTGCCGACGGTCGCGCCGACCGAGGCTACGACCTGCCTTGCGTCCAATGGCGTGGGATCGAGGAACGTGGTTGCCGTGAAGTAGATCTCTGTGCTCGACCCACGTGCGTCCGTCCAGACGAGATAGGGATTGGCATACCCATCGATGCCGATGGCCGGCTCGCTCTGGCCCGAATTCGTGCGGTCGTCGCCAACGAAGATGTTGGTGCCCGCCGCATCGGGTCCCAATTCCGCGACGAACAGATCGGTGTCGGCCGACCGGCGGCCGGTGTGACGTCGATCCTGCCAGCAGGCGAAGACGCGCGATCCGGCGGCCGATACGATGGCCGGGGAGAGTTGGTCGGCGCCGGACGTGTCGTCGATGATGCTCCGGCCGGCCACGGGCTGTGCCGGCCACCCATCCAGGGCGGCATGGTAAATATCCTTGTGGCCCTGCGCATCATCCACCCACAACAGGTGCAGGAGCGACGAGTCTTCACAGAAGGCGACGGCGGGACTGCTCTGTCCGCTGTCCGTTGTGACCAGCGGGGTGTTGGGCCAGTCCGACGCGCCGGACCAGGCGCCGTACAGATCGGTCTGTCCCCTCCGCATGTCGGTCCAGACGATGTAGACGATGTCGTCGGCTCCGACGGCAACGGCCGGGGAAAGCTGATCGGCCAGGTCCGTTGTGAGGCGGGAAATCTGGCTGTCGCTGAACGCATTGGTGGAACTGGCCACGAAGATATCGGCATTGCCGTCACGGTCGTCCTGCCAGGCGATATATACGCGGCTGGGCGACCGGATGTCGGCGGCGATCGCCGGTTGCGTCTCGTTGCCGTCCGAATCCGTTATCTGGATGGGACGCGACCAGGTGGTTCCGTTTGTCGAAACCGCCATGAAGATGTCCCAGTTGCCGCGCTGACGGTCCTGCCAGACGACGTAGAGAGCGCCGTCGGCGTCCTGTGCGATGCCGGGATGACGCTGGTCTCCTGAGGCGGTGGTGATGGCCACGGGCGGCTCGAAGCCATCGGCGCCGGCGGGCATTCTGCTGACGTAGAGATCCTGTTGGCCTTCGGCGCCGCTGCACCAGACGGTCCAGACCGTGCCGGCGGCGTTACTGACGGTGGCCGGACGGCTCTTGGGGCCGGAGACGCCGAAGCCGCCGCTGACGGCCCAGTTGCTCCCGAACGCCCGCATCTCCGTGGTGAAGGAATACGCGTGCGTGCTCATGCCGTTGCCGGCGCGGTCGGCGGCGTTGACTGTCACGCGAACGGTGTGGTCGAAGGCGAACGGCTCATTCGCCTGATAGATGAACCGATAATCGTTGGGCATGCCGGACCGACTGCACCGTCCATTGGCGCTTTCATAGACGCTCACGTCGCCTTGGTAGACGATCGTGTCATCCACTCGGATCACGACCGATTCGGAATTCACACCTCTGCCGCCATCGGTCACGTGCAGCGTCACGAGATTGTTCAGGGACACCTGGATCGCCTCGGGCTCCGGCGCTCGGCGCGCCACGGTCGGCGCGGTGCTGTCGGGACCGGTTCCCGCGACGACAATGGTCATGCTTTGACGGTCCTGAAGATCTCCGTCACTGACGACAAAGGTGATGTTGTGAGAGCCGACATGAGAGGCGGACGGGGTCCAACTGAAAGAGCCGCCTGTGAGACTTGCTCCGGCGGGCAGACCGCTGGCGGAGTACGTGAGACTGTCTCCATCCGGATCGCTGGCCGCCAGAGGGAAGGCCAGGGACTGATCCTGATCGATGAACCGGTCGTCGATTTCGCCGAGGACCGGTGCCCGGTTGACCTTGACCACGGTGATTGTGAC
>JAAYBA010000388.1 GCA_012719085.1 Planctomycetota bacterium | reverse complement strand
TGGCCCTCGGATGTCGAGAGGCCGCCGTTGTCGGACATGAAAGACACCACCGTCTCCTGCGCCAGTTCCAGGCGGTCGAGTGCATCGAGCACCTTGCCCACGGCCAGGTCCATCGCCTCGACCATGCCCGCGTAGACCAAGTGGTCTTGCACGAGCCGGACCTCGCGGTCGCCTTCCTTGCCCCAGGCCGGACCATCGGGCGTAACGGCCTTGGCCTTGGCTTCGTACTTGGCCTTGAGGTCCTCCCGCGCCATCAGCGGCGTGTGCACCGAGTAGAACGAAAGATAGGCCAGGAAGGGCCGGTCTCGATGTTCCTCGATGAACTTGCATGTCTCGGTCGCCAGCCGGTTGGGCAAGTGCTCGCCGTCGGGCCCGTCGGACAGTCGCGGGTTGCCATACGGCGAGAAGTATTTCTTGCCGCCGTAGGGCCCGCCCCGGTCGTGGCCGCCTTTGTTGAAGTCAAAGCCCTGGTCCTCAGGCCAGAACCCCTCCGGCCCCAGGTGCCACTTGCCCGCGAAGAAGGTCGCATATCCATGCTCCTTCAGCGCCTCGGCGACAGTCACTTCCTCCAATGGGAGCCGGTTGAGATAGCGCGCCGGCAGGAGCGGCTTGTTCCGCGTCCAGTGGTTCTGCACGGTGTCCGGCTGCGGCGCGCCGAAGTAGTCGGTCGTTCGCAGCCGGGCAGGGTACTTGCCCGTCATGATGCTCGCCCGCGTCGGTGAGCATACCGGGCAAGCGGCATACGCATTCGTGAAGCGCATCCCCTGCGCCGCCAGCCGATCGACGTTCGCCGTCTCATAGAACGTGCTGCCATAGCAGCCCAAGTCGGTCCAGCCCAGATCATCGACCAGAAAGAACACGAAGTTCGGCTGCTTTCGTTCGCGATGGCTGCCAAACGAGCGCAAGACGCTCCCGCCGGCCCCCAGCACGACGGCCGCTCCAACACTCTTTAGAAAGTGGCGGCGATTCATCGTCTTCTTTCGATCCGATCGCTCTTAGCTCTTCAACTCGGCGGCGATCTTGTCCAGCAGGCCGCCGGCCGCGATGATTTCCAGCGCGAAGGCGGGCAGCGGTTGGAACGTGATCGTGCGGCCGTTGGTCTTGTCGTGGATGATGCCGGCGTCGTAGTCGATTTCGACCTCGTCGCCGTCGCCGATCTTGTTTACCGCCTCGGCCGATTCGATCAGGTAGAACCCGCAGTCGATTGCGTTGCGGTAGAAGATTCGCGCGAACGATCGCGCGATCACCGTCTGGACCTTCGCGCCGCGAATCGCCCAGACCGCGTGCTCGCGACTCGATCCGCAACCGAAGTCGTCGCCGGCGATCACCACGTCGCCCGGCCGGACCTTCTTGACGAAGTTCACATCGAGGTCCTCCAGGCAATGCGTCGCCAACTCGGCCTCGGCGTCCGTGTTCAGGTACCTCGCCGGAATGATCTCGTCCGTATTGATATGATCCCGCTTATATACGTGTGCCTTGCTCATTCCTCTGTCCTCACTTCTGATGGAACCACCATCGCAATGACATCAAATATCAAATCGCAAGCATCAAAATCAC
>JAAYBA010000387.1 GCA_012719085.1 Planctomycetota bacterium | reverse complement strand
GTCGAGACGCGGTCGATGAAGCGCGGCGACATATACGATTTCTCGATCGGATCAGCCAGTCAGGCGAGTGAATTCGAGAAGGTCTTCGGCGTCAAGCTGTCGGAGGCGCGGCTTCTGCTCTATTTCCAGCCGGCTGCCTCCGGCCGCTCCGGACTGTAGGCGGGCGCGAACGATGAGAGACCGGATGCGCGACGACACCACGGCTGAGGCCCTTGCCGTACAGTTTCGGATTTTGCGTCAGATGGACGGTGCGGGCAGGGCCGCCATGGCGTTTGAGTTGAGCAACAACCTGCGCTTGTTGGTTGAGGCGGGCGTGCGACATCGCAACCCCCTCTGGGACGACCGAGCCGTCGAGCGGGAAGTCATCCGTTTGATGATTGGCGACGAGCTGTTCCGGAAAGCCTACGGGGAGGGATCGACTGCATCATGAGCACGCAGCAAGAATTCCTTCTGCGTCTGACGCGGCTTCTTGGTGAGGCTGGAATACCATACATGACGACCGGTTCCACGAGCAGCAGTATCCACGGCCGTCCTCGGGCAACGCAGGATGTGGATATAGTGATTGACTCGACACACGATCAACTCGACTCGTTCATCACTCTTCTTGGGCAGGACTACTATGTCAGCCGGGATGCTGCCTCTGAGGCACTACGCCGTCGAGGGATGTTCAATGTCATTGGCCTGGACGGAGGCTGGAAGGCCGATCTCATCATTCGACGGGACAGGCCCTTCAGCCACGAGGAATTCAGACGCCGACACCGGATTGAAGTCATGGGCCAGGCGCTCTGGATCGCCGCTTCGGAGGATATCATCCTCAGCAAGCTCGAATGGATGAAAGGACGAGACTCGGACATACAGTATTCGGATGCTCTGGGAATAGCTATTGCGCAGTGGGGCAATCTGGACATGGCATACCTTAAGAAGTGGGCCGTGGAACTTGGGGTGGAGGAGCCACTGGCTCATTTGTTGGACGAGGCCAGGACTACAGCCGACGAGGTTGGTTGATATGGGAGGTGGCGGTTTGACGGGAACGTTGGGTGGCAGGTTTATTGTACTGGATGGGCCGGACGGGTGTGGCAAGAGCACACAGATGCGCCTGCTCGCTCAGTGGCTCGGTGCGCAGGGCGTTTCGACCGCGAGTTTCCGCGATCCCGGCACGACGGCCATTGGCGAGAAGATCCGCGAGATCCTGCTAAGCACCGCCCACGACGCGATGACGACGCCGACCGAGGTGCTTCTCTACATGGCCGCGCGGGCGCAGCTCTGGGCCGAGGAGATTGCCCCGGCCTTGCAGCAGGGCCGGTGCGTGCTTCTGGACCGCTGGCTGTCGAGCACGTGCGCCTACCAGGGCCACGCCGGACAGTTCGGCATTGAGAAGGTGATCGCCATCGCCACCGATTCGCTCGACCGGGTCTGGCCGGATATGACCATTGTTCTCGACGTCGATCTGGCGACGGCCGCCGGACGGCTCAATCGCGAACTGGATCGCATGGAGCAGAAGGGCGATCACTACCATCGGAGGGTGCGCGAGGGCTTCCTCAAGCTGGCCGAGGGCCGACCGGATTTTGTGGTGGTCGATTCGAGCCTGGACGTCGATGCAGTCCATGAGCAGGTCGTCGCAGCGGTGGGGCGGCTGGCGGCGTCGCCTTCGCAGAGAGCATAGGACCGATAGGACCGATAGAACGTAGGCCGATCTTCGATCGGATGAACAGACTGGGTACGGCTTTCTATGGCGTTGAAAGACATTTTCTGTCAGGACAGGGCGATTGAGATTTTGCATCGCGGGCGTGCGGCCGGTCGCGCCGCGCACGCGTATATCTTCGCCGGGCTCGAAGGGGTGGGCAAGTACACGACCGCCTGCGAATGGGCCCGGCTCGTGCTCTGCCGGAATCCCGTTGCCGGGGAGGGGGACGGCTTTGCCGACAGTTGCGGCTCGTGCGAGTCCTGTGCTCTGTTCGAAGGGGGCGCGCACCCGGACTATTCGCACGTCTACAAGGAGCTTCTGGAGTTCACCAGAGACGGCAAGGGCCGCAAAGCCCCGGTCGAGTTCCCAATCGATGTGGTCCGTGAGTTCCTGCTGGAGAAGGTCACGATCCGCCCGACGGCCTCCGAGCGAAAGGTGTTCGTTGTCAGCGAGGCCGAGAAACTGAACGCCTCGTCGCAGAACGCCCTGCTGAAGGTGCTGGAGGAGCCGCCGCACTACTGCACGATCATCCTGCTGTGCACCCGCCTCGAACAATTGCTGCCGACGACCAAGTCGCGCTGCCAGATCATTCGCTTCGGCCCCGTCGCGGAGGACCGGATCGTCGCCAGGTTGGCCGAGATGGGGCTCGATCGCCGGCGCGCCCAGTTCTTCGCGAGGCTGGCCCAGGGCAGTCTGGGATTGGCCAGCCAATGGGCCCGTCTGGAACAGGGCGGACTGGCGCTGTTCGACGCGAAGAGGGGGATTGTCGCTGCCGCCGCAGGCTTCCAGCGGGCCGACGTTCTGGAACTGGCCGAGCGGTTCATCGCTGCCGCCAAGGAGATCGCCACGGCCTGGGCCAACCTCGACAAGACGGTCAGCAAGACCGATCTCGGCCGGCGGGCCCAGAAGACGGTCATTCAGATCGTCCTGTCGGCGTTCCATGACGCCATGATGGTCAACGTGGCGCCGGATCACGTGTTGATCCATGCCGACCAGGACCAGGAGATTGCGCGTCTGGCCAGCCGGCTCGACCCCGAACAGGCCGCTCGGTGTATCGACGAGGCCTACGAGGCCCTCCGCTGGATCGACGCCAACGTCAACGAGAAGCTAATTTTCGAGCGGTTGTTGTTGCGTCTGGCCCCATCTGCTATAATCTGCCCAAAGCGTTAATTCTGTGTAGTTCTCCATTTACGGGATTCCCGTTTCCGCCCGGCATGTGGCGGACTCCCGGTTAGGATTGTCGATATGACTGAAACAACGGCCAAGCAGAAACCCGTCAAGGGTAAGAAGTACATGCTGGTACGCTATGGGCGGATGAACAGCCTTGGCTTGTTCGAGCATGAGGAGGCGCAGTTGCCCAGGACGCCGGCGCGGGTCGTGGTCAAGACGGATAAGGGGCTCGAACTGGGCTACATCGTAGGACAGCCGATCTCGTACAAGGACGGCCGCTTCCGGTTCACCGAAGAGCAGATTTGCAGCTACTTCGCCAACAGCGACATCAACTTCCCCAACGAAATCGCCGGCAAGGTCCTGCGCATTGCGACGGCCGACGACATCTGCGAAGAACAACACCTGACGAAGATCACCGATGAGGAAATCGCCTGCTGCGAGCGGTTCGTCAAAGACTTGGGTCTGAAGATGAAGATCGTCGATGCCGAGCACATCTTCGGCGGCGAGCGGATCGTCTTCTACTTCATGGCCGACGGCCGCGTGGATTTTCGCGAACTGGTTCGGCGACTGGCCCAGGAATACCAGACACGGATCGAAATGCGGCAGATCGGATCGCGCGACGAGGCGAAACTGCTGGGCGACGTTGAGAGCTGCGGCCAGGAGTGTTGCTGCATCCGCTTTCTGCAGTTGCTCAAGCCCGTCAACATGCGCATGGCGAAGATGCAGAAGGCCACGCTCGATCCCTCCAAGATCTCCGGCTACTGCGGCCGGCTGAAATGCTGCCTTCGCTACGAGGACGAGACCTACACATCGCTCAAGAAGCGACTGCCCAAAAGAAGCACCTGGGTACAGGCCAAGCCGGCGGAAGGGAAGGTCTTCGAGGGCAAGGTCATTGACGCCCAGATTCTGACGCAGCTCGTGGTCGTCGAGTCCGAGCGAGGCGAGAGGATGGCATTTCCCGTCGATGAGGTCACGATCCTTCCGGCGCCGCCGGTCCGGCAGGAGAAGCCGGAGGGCAAGGAGACGCCTCCACCCCCGCGCCGACCGCGCCGAGGCGGCAATCCGAGAAAGAAGTAGACGCGAAGGAGATCCATGCCTCGACAGATCGTAGTCACCTCGGCGCTGCCGTATGCCAACGGTCCGATCCATATCGGGCACCTCGTGGAATACCTCCAGACCGACATCTGGGTCCGCTTCCAGAAAGCCTGCGGCAACCGGTGTTTGTATTTCTGCGCCGACGATACGCACGGCACGCCGATCATGCTCAGCGCGCGAAACGCCGGCATCACGCCTGAAGAACTCATCGGGCGGATTCACAGGGAGCACAAGGCCGATTTCGACCGCTTCTACATCGAGTTCGACAACTACTACACGACACACTCGCCGGAGAACAGGCAGCTTAGCGAGTTGATCTTCACGCGACTTGATCAGGCTGGCTCAATTGCGCGGCGCGACGTCGAGCAGACGTACTGCGAGAGCTGCAAGATGCCGCTGCCCGACCGCTATGTGCGCGGCACGTGTCCACGCTGCGGCGCCACCGATCAGTACGGCGATTCCTGCGAAGCGTGCGGCGCCACGTATCAGCCGAAGGACCTGATCGAACCTCGCTGCGCCACGTGCGGCGCGACGCCCGTGCTCCAGAGGTCGGAGCACTACTTCTTCAAACTCGCCGACTACGAGGATCGACTCAAGGCGCTGATCGCCGCCGGGCACACGCAGAAGTCCGTCGCCAACAAACTCGATGAGTGGTTCAAGGCCGGCCTGAAGGATTGGGACATCTCGCGTGACGGGCCCTACTTCGGGTTCAAGATTCCCGGCGAGGAGAACAAGTACTTCTATGTCTGGCTCGACGCCCCCATCGGCTACATGGCCTCGGCTCGGAACTACTGCGAGCGGCACGGCCTGGATTTCGAGACGCTCTGGAACAGCCCCGAAAACGAACTGTACCATTTCATCGGCAAGGACATCATGTACTTCCATGCGTTGTTCTGGCCGGCGATGCTCATGGGTGCAGGCTTCAAGACCGCCAACAAGCTCTTCGTCCACGGATTCCTCACCGTCAATGGCGAGAAGATGAGCAAGTCGCGCGGTACGTTCATCCGCGCAGCGACCTTCGCTCGGCATCTCGACCCGGAGAGCCTGCGATATTACTACGCCAGCAAGCTGACCGACACGGTCGGCGACATCGACCTGGGGATCGAGGATTTCGTCAACAAGACGAACGCCGACATCGTCGGCAAGTACGCCAATCTGGCGTCGCGGTCGGGCCCCATGTTGGCCGGCAAGCTCGGCGGTCGGCTCGGCCGCCTGGATGCGGAAGGGCGACAACTCGTCGAGCGGCTCGCCGCCGCGAAGGATGCCATCGTCGCCGGGTACGAGGGGCTCGACTATGCCGCTGTGGCTCGTGCGATCAGTGCTCTGGCTGACGAGGCCAACCGGTACGTCGAAGCCAGGCAGCCCTGGGCGACGATCAAGGTCGATCCCGAGCAGACGCGGGCGACGTTGACCGCTACACTGAATGCGATGAAGATCCTGACGATCTACCTCAGGCCCATCCTGCCGAAGTTTGCCGAAAAGGTCGAGCGGTTCCTCAACGTCGAGCCGCTGGGCTTTGCGGACGTGGACCGGACCCTGGAAGATCACCAGATCGGTACGTTTGAACGGTTGTTCGAGAGAATTGACGAGGAACAGGTGCAGACCATGTTGGAAGAAAGCAAGGAAAGCCAGGCCCCCCAGGCAGCGCCGGAACCCGAGAAGGCGGCGGTTTCGCCTTTCAAGCCGGAAGTGACCATCGATGATTTCGTCAAGCTCGATCTCCGGATCGCCAAGGTGCTGACGGCCGAACCCGTCGAGGGCGCCGACAAGCTCCTGCATCTGGTGCTGGACGTCGGCGGGGTCGAGCGGAACGTTCTGGCCGGCATTGCCAAGGCCTACAAGCCCGAGCAACTCGTGGGCCGGCTGGTGGTGTTCTTCGCCAACCTCAAGCCCCGTAAGATGAAGTTCGGCACCTCCGAGGGAATGATTCTGGCCTGTGGTCCCGGCGGCGGCGATGTGTTTCTCCTGGCGCCCGACGCCGGCGCAACGCCCGGACTGGCCGTGTCCTGACAATCGACTCACTACGTCCAATCGGTCCCATAGGTCCAACAGGACTTACATGGTTTCGGTCGGTGAAGAAAGGCATATGAAGAAGGGTCTCGACGAAATCGCGATAACGGACGGCCGCTTCAGTGTGGCGGCCTTCAAGTTCGTCTACGAAGGGTTGGCCTACACGATCAAGAACATCGTCGGCGAACAGCAGCACATCAGCGGCCAGACC
>JAAYBA010000386.1 GCA_012719085.1 Planctomycetota bacterium | reverse complement strand
GGTAGCCGATGGTCAGCAGGGCCGTCATGCTGCCGGAGTCGAGCAGGTCGCCGCCCAGGGCGCTCTTGACGATCGACGGAAGCAGGTTGAGAAAGGCCAGGAACGTGCGGACGTTGTGGTTGTCGTGGATGATAGCAGCCACGGCGATCTGCATGACGAAGATCAATAGCGCGATGCCCAGCCACGCCGGAGCGATCCGCACGAACCAGAATCGCAGCAGACGGAAGGGAAACCGCACGCGGGCCGAGGCGCTCATGCGTCACCTCCTCGCGGGACCGATGCGGCGGATGGCTGGCGGTAGTACTGAATGAAGGCGTCTTCGAGTGACATCTGCGGCGTGGCGATCCGCTCGACCGCGAATCGGCCGAGCCACTTGAGGACCGGATCGGCGGGGCCCTGGTAGGCGACCTCCAGCATGCCAGGCTTCTGGCGCACGACGCGCACGCCAGTCAGCTCGGCCGGCAGGCGCGGCGCCAGATGCCCGTCGGCGAACCACACCGCCAGCCGGTGCTCGCTGCTCTGGACGATCTGCGAGATGGGCGCGACCTCAATGAGCCGGCCCTCGCGCAGGATGCCGGCGCGGCCGCAGACGGCGGAGAGCTCGCCCAGGTCGTGCGACGACAGCAGCACGGTCGCGCCGCGTTCAGCGGACTCGCGGATCAGCTCGAGCGCCGTTTGTCGCATCAGCGGGTCGAGCCCCGCCGTCGGCTCGTCGAGGACGAGCACGTCCGGCTCGTGCTGAAACGCGTAGATCAGCGCCACCTTCTGGCGGTTGCCCTTGGACAGATCGCCCACACGACGGCGCAGGTCGAGGTCGAACCGCTCGGCCAACTGCCTTCGCCGCTCGGCGATCCGGCGGCCGCCGCCGAGACGGCCGAGGACGTTCAGCGAACGAGCGGCGCGGATGCCGGGCCAGATGTGAAACTCGCCGGGCAGGTAGCCGAGGCGGGTGTGCTCGGTGGCCCGGCCGGCGACCACGCGACGGCCCAGCACGCGGACCTGCCCGCTCGTCGGCCGAAGCAGGCCCATGATGCAGCGGATCGTGGTCGTCTTGCCCGAGCCGTTGGGGCCGAGATAGCCAAAAATCTCGCCCGGCTCGATGGCGAACGTCACGTCCTCGACCCCCCGGGCCGAGCCGTACCGTTTCGTCAATGATTCGACCTCAAGCGTGGGCATGTCTCTGTCTGTCTTCCGGCCGGCGGCGTGTCAGGTGTTGTCCGCCAGTTCGCCTTCGCTCTGCACAAGTTTGTCGACGGCCGATCCGAGTTCGATGGCCTCCTGGATAGACAGACGCATGAGGTCGGCTTTGCTTGCACGGTTTCCCTCGCCGGCGGCAATATAGGCGGCGTAAATGCGTGAGGCCGCGTCCAAGATGGCTATTTCACTGGCCTTCAGCGCGATGCGGCGTTGCCTGGGTCTTTCCGACATAAGCACTCTCTTCCACGGAACAATCGCGAGCGGATCGCGTCCTGTTCTCGTCCGGTATGACCATCGTTACGCGGTCCGGCTGGTCACTTCGACCAGGTGATAGCCGAACTGCGTCTGCACCGGGCCCTGCACCTTGCCGACCTCGGCGCTGAAGACGACTTCGTCGAACTCCTTGACCATCTGACCGGGGCCGAACGTGCCGAGGTCGCCGCCCTGCCGGCCCGAGGGGCACTTCGAATGCTTCCGCGCCAGGTCCGCGAAGTCCGCCCCCGCTTCGATCTGCTTCTTGAGGTCCTCGCACTTCTCTTGCGTTTCGACCAGAATATGCCGTGCTGCCGCTGTCGCCATCGTATTCTCCACGGATCGGCGTTCCATTGCTGCCATCGACGAAACCGCTCGCGGAAGACCCGACAAGAGCATCCCGCCGCCGATGCCCGCCCATTCTGCGGCATTCACGCCCTCAACGCAACACAATTCAGCCCCCCCGCCCGCTTGGGCGTGCACTGCGTGTTTGTGGGTAACGCAAGTGATTGGCCTATTTGTCATGTTGAGCGGAGCGCAGTCGAAACATCTGGCCAGAGACCCGGCATACCGCTCGTTCGCGGCCAGATTCCTCCGCTCCGCTTTGCTCCGGTGGAATGACAAAGCCGATGGCCGGGCTCATTGAGAAGCTACCTACAAACGTCCCGTGCACCCCCCGCTTGGTGTCTGTCACGATTTTGGGGCAGCACTCCCTTGAGGGCGCAAACCGCCAGGAGTGGCAGCCCGGGTATCTTCACACACACGTTTGTAGTGTGCCCGTAAGGGCATACCC
>JAAYBA010000385.1 GCA_012719085.1 Planctomycetota bacterium | reverse complement strand
GCCGCCGGAGTCCTCGCGGAACGTGCTGAGTTGTCCGGCCTCGATCGACCATTTCAAAATCCGGTTGTTCGGGATGTCCGTGAAGTAGATGTCGCCCTTGGCGTCGGCGGCCGGCCCTTCGGTGAACCGAAAGTCGCTCGCCAGCTTCGTCATCTCCGCCCCCGGCGCCATGATGCCGTCCTGAGCCCGGCCTGCGGTTGCCGCCGCGACGACCGCCAACGCGATTGCCACTGTCTTTGCCATCATGGGTGTCTCCTTTCGTTTTTCCACGAGTCTACAGCCGCCCGCCCGGCCCCGCAAGGCAACTCGCGTCTGTCGTTGCTGGTAGCCGGTGATTAGCGGTTCTCGTCATGAGAGTATAGAGGCGCGCTTGACAGCGGTCGCGCGGTTCGGTAGACTCATCTTAGATTTGGGCGAGGCACTGATGCGCCGAGAAGGTTCAACCATCGGACCGGCATACGGCACGTTCGCTTGGACGCGCACCGCCATCGGACCGGCCCGACGAGACGTGTGTGCGTTGTCGAATGCTCTTTGGAATCCCCCTGAATGGTTGCCGACAAAGGAGCGTCATCATGGGTGAGCAGAGACGAGAAGATGAATGGGCCCGGACGGAAGCGCAGGTTCCCGATCGCAGAAGCGGCAGTCATCAAGAGGCGTTCACATTGATCGAGCTTCTGGTGGTGATCGCGATCATCGCCATCCTGATGGCGGTCCTGATGCCTACTTTGAACCGGGTCAGAGAGCAGGGCCGGCGTGCGGTGTGCCTGAACCACATGAAGACGCTGACGCTCTGCTGGATCATGTACGCCGACGATAACGACGACCGGATCGTCAACGGCGAGGCCTACTGGGGTCCCACGGCCGAGCCGACGGCGCCCGTGCCCACGTCCGGCCCGCACGCCGGCGAGCGCTACTGGGTCGGCAACGATTGCGCCAGCGGTTACGCGACGGGAGAGCAACGGCCCCAGGAGATGCAGATGGGGGCCATCCGCGCCGGCGCGCTGTTTCCCTATTCCAAGGCTGAGAAGGTGTATCGTTGCCCGACCGGCATTCGCGGCGAGATGCGCACGTACTCCAGCGCCTATGGCATGAACGGCTGTTTCGATGCGCCAGGGACGTACTCCGGGAACCAGGGCGTGCGTGTGGGCCGGACGGTGCTGATGGTCAAGAAGAGATCGGAGATCGTGGCGCCGGCTCCGGCGTACCGGCTTGTCTTCCTGGATGAGGGGCGGATCACGCCGGACAGCTATGCCATCCATTACCTTGTTGCCCAGTGGTGGGATCCGCCGTTTGTCCGACACGCCGACGGCACGAACGTCGCCTTTGCCGACGGTCACAGCGACTACTGGAAGTACAAGGGCAAAGAGACGATCGATATCGGCAAACAGCCGAATCCGCCGCACAACTACACACCCACCACCGAGGACGGAATCGCGGATGTGCAGAAGATGCAGGTGGCCACATGGGGCCGCTTGGGGTATTGAACGGCACGCCCCACAGGGTGTTTTCTGTCTCCAGGTGGTTCGGCGGATGGGGTTGCGGTGGGCGTGTGTGGATGGCATTGGGCAAGCGGAAAAGGTAGTGCATGAAGGGCGGATTTGAGGCGGTGGTTGAGAGTTCGCCGGAGGGTGGTTATTGGGCGATCTGTCCGGAGGTTCCGGGGGCTAACGGTCAAGGCGAGACCGTGGCCGAAGCGAAAGAGAGCCTCAAGCAGGCGATCGTTCTGATCCTGGAGGACCGGCTGACAGATATTCACCGTGGGCCGGGTGCTGCGTGGCCTGGGCGGCGAGGTCGCAGGCAGGGGGTTGAGGCGGTGGGGGGATGGGGGTATGATGGGGGGCGTTGCGGCTGGGGTTGTTGTGCGGCCGCCGCGTTGGCCTGTCCGGGTTCACGATGCCATCAT
>JAAYBA010000384.1 GCA_012719085.1 Planctomycetota bacterium | reverse complement strand
TCAGGTGTATGTCAACGGGCGACTGGCGGGCGTCACCATCGATCCGCAGCAGCGACAGATGGTTGTCGTCGGCCCGTGTTCGTTCGAGGCGGCCGTGTGCATCGAGGTCGTCGCAGTCGAGCCGCACGAGGCGCATATTGATTTCATCGGTGACATCGAGCGGCCGACGAACCTGGGCGCCCGTGTGAAGCTGACCGTTCTGCGAAGCCAGGACCTGCCTGTCGGAACAACGTTCAACGTCTACGGCGACGGCGGCGCGGGACAGATCGACTATGATATGCCGCTGAACGAGAGGCCGATCCCGATCTGGCCCTGCCCGCAGGACAAGGCGGGCTTCGGCATGGCCTGCTTCGGCGAAGGCGACTTCGGCTGGGATGCAGCGGCGGCGGTTGGGTTTGGCAAGGGCTGCTTCGGCCATGGCCAGTTCGGTCTCGACGGGGACGCCATCGAATGGATCAGCCCGCCGCTGGCGGAGGGCACATATCGCTTCGGCGTCAAGACCATCGACGCAGCGGGCAACTGGAGCGCCGCGTGCGAGACGGGACCGTTGACCGTCGTCCCGCCGGCCCGACCGGCCGCAAGGCTCGACATCGCATCGTTCGACGACCCGACCGGCCGACTGGCGCTATGCGTTTCAGATCAACCTTAGAGACAAGGAGACATCCATGGGTGAGGTCTATCCCTCGGACAATACGCTGTTGAATCTTCAGACCGATGGCGAGAGCGGCGTCGAGTACATCCCGACGGGCGCTGCGCCGTACTACCTGCACTTTCGCAAGCTGCTCTACCGGCTGCTGCTGGCGACGCATCGGGCCAACGACCTGCGTGTCTATGACGAGGGCGGGCTGGAGGTCGGTGTCAAGGCGGGCAGGTTCTGGCTGGGCACGACGCTGGTGGGCTACGCCGGCTCGACGGGCCACGTGCTGGCCGATGACAAAGCGGCCATCTATCTCTATCTGACCGCCGACGGGACGCTGGTTGCGAACGAATACGCCGGCTTTCCCGACATGGCGACGACGCCACACGTGCGCCTGGCCATTGTCACGACCTCGGGTGAAGACATCGTCTCGATCGTCGATTGTCGCAGCGGGCACAACTGCATCGTCCCGCACGGCGCCGGCGGCGTGCGGACGACCATCGAGGCCCACACCAGCGACGACACACTCGCGGCCGTTGAGTCAGGCAGCGTGCACACCAACCTCGGTGCGACCGCCGTCGTGACGCTCACGCTGCCGGCCGATCCGCCACAGGGGACGCAGTTTGCCTTCGCCGTTCAGGCGGCGCAGGAGCTGCGCATCGACCCCGGCTCAGCGGCGATTCGCGACGCCAGCGGCCAGACGCCGGGCAGGTACAAATCGGCAAGCGCCGTTGGAGCGGCTCTAACGCTCGTTGCCGATGCGAACGGCGACTGGGCGACGATCGCGAAGAACGGAACGTGGAGCGAGCAGGCGTAACGGCGACTGACGAAAGGCAAGTGACATGGCAAACGAGATTCACGTCGATCATCCATCGGGCCAGACCGTGTACGCGGTCATCCGCAATCCGGCCGGCCAGGTCTGGCGTCCGGCGGCCCAGGCGTTCGAGGACTGGGGCGACGCTGGGCACGAGGCCGACGATTACGACATCGCTCTGAGCGACAAGGGCGGCAGCCGGTATCTCGGCGACTTCGATGCGAACATCCCATCAGGCCGGTACACCATCCAATGCTTCGTGCAGGCGGACGCCGCCCCGGCACAGACCGACACGCTGATCGACAGCCGGACAATCCACTGGACTGGAACCGGCGAGCTGACCGTGATGACGATCCTCGCCAACAAGATGGTGCAGGACAGGGCCACCAAGCAGGTCGATTATTATGACGACGACCGCGAGACCGTCATCCTCACGCACGGGCTCGAAGAGACCCTCTCGACTTCCACACGAGTCGTGAACTGACACGAAGGCCCCCAAGGCAAAAGGAGCACAACCGATGGGCAGCTTCTCGGACTACTGGGAAAACGAAATCCTGGACCACCTGTTCGGCAAGGACAGCTACAGCCCGCCAACGATCTACGTGGGTCTTTCGACCGCCGACCCCGGCGACGACGGGACCGGCCTGAGCGAGCCGAGCGGCGACGGCTACGCCCGCGTGGCGACTTCAGCCGCTGACTGGAGCGCCGCCTCGGGAGGCGCGCTGACCAATGCCGACGCGATCGAGTTTCCCGAAGCGGCCGACGCCTGGGGGACCGTGACGCACTTCGCCCTGTTCGACGCGGCCTGGGGCGGCCATGTGCTCGCCCACGGCGCGCTGGCCGAACCGAAGAGCATCGAGTCGGGCGACGGCGCACGCTTCGCCGCCGGCGATCTGGAGATCAGTCTGAACTAGAGGAGGCATCCTATGGCGGTAGCCAACAACGAGATTCAAGTGACGTGGAGCGCAGCGCATTTTAAGAGCGTCTCGGCAGGAGCGAGTGAAGCGTCCGACGCCATGTCGTTTTCGGCAACAGCATTCGACGCGATGGTCACGCTCAAGGCCGACAACAGCAGCACCCCCGCTTCCGGTGACACCGTCGATGTCTACGCGCTGCTCAGTTGCGGCGATCCCGACGGCGCTGCTGATGACGAGTTCCCCAACGACGACAGCGACGGCATCTTCCTGGCCCGGCTGGATACAAACGCCGACGATCCTGCGATCGCGACGGTCGCTCTGCCGGTGTCCAAGGCGGTGAAGATCTTCGCGAAGAACAACGCATCGAGCCACGCCATCACCGTCTCGGCGTGCATCAACGAGAAGACCGCATGATTTGGCCGAACGGATCCAGACCGATGAGATCACTTGACCGGACCGATCCGCTGGCCAGGGGGCTGCTCTGTGCGGTTCGCATGGACGGCCCCGGTCCGGCGGCAGCCAACCTCGTCTACCCCCACCTGCTGACCGGCGCAACGACCCCCGGCGGCCTGGCGACCGAGATCGCCGCGACGCACCAGGACTGGTACAATCGCCTGGGCTCGGGCTATTCGTTCTGCTTCTGGCACAGCGGGATCATGCTGAACGAGGCCTGGCAGTCGGTGCTCGTCATCAGCGACGGCGCGATGAGCTGGCAGCGCTATGGCAGCAACACCTGCTTTCGCGCCTATCACAACGGCACCCCTTACACACTGTCCAATTTCCTGCTCAGCCATGTGGCCGCTCCCGGGCTGCTGGTGGGCGTGTGGGCCGGCTCGACGCTGCGCGTGTACGTCAACGGCCAGCAGATCGAGAGCGTGGCGTGCTATATCGCGCCGAAGACCAACAGCGCGACCAGCACGCTCACCCTGGGCGGCTCGACGACCGTTCGCCAGTTCCTGGTCTATCACCGGGGGCTGTCGGCCGAGGAGGTTGGCCGGCTCTATCGGCAGCCGTCGGCGTTGTTCGATCGTCTTCGACGGTGGCCGCCTGCGATCGTGCCCGATGGGACAGTGCATGAGCTGGTCGGGTCGGTTCGGGCCGCCTCGTCGGTCTCAGGCTTGCTGCGCGTTCGTTCGTCGGAGCCGGCCGTTGTCCCGCCGCCGAAAGATCGGCGTCCGTGGCGCAACACGGTGCTCTGCAACGGCGCGTGCGCCGATGCGTTCCAACTCGGCACCGTGCTGACGCGCGGCTGGTTCTGGGTGCGACGCGCGGGCTGTACGGCGGTCTATCGCGGGCCGACCGTCGAGCAGGTGGACTTCGAGCAGATCATGCACGTGGCCGACACGGATGCGCGGCAGATCACGCTGCCCGCTCATCTGACGCCCGAAGCCGGCTCGAAGTGCTGCTACGTCATCCGGCGGTTCAATGGCCAGGGCGACCAGGAACTGACGACGGGTGCTGCTGTCGTGGTTCGCATGGGCGACGACGGCAGACCCGCGCTGCCGGCGCCGAATGAGGTCTTCGGTCTGCACGGCGTGCAGGTCGCCGGCGGCCGGGTCCGGCTCGAATGGCTCTATTGCCCGCCGGACCAGCAGGCCGAGCCGGTGCGATTCAACATCTACAAAGGCAACGCCGGCGGTCCCATCGAGTTCGATGCGCCGCTGGCGACGGTCGCGTATCAGGGCCGACGATTTCATCGTTACCTGACCGATGCCTTGCCCGACGGTACGCACCGCTTCGTCGTTCGCGCCGAGAGCGCCGATGGGGTCGAGAGCGAGCCGGGCCCGACGGTGAGTTGTCCGGTCCGAACGGCCGGTCCCGAGTGTGTCACGATCCTTGCAGCGGAGGCCGTACTCTGATGAGCAATACCATCGAAGTCTTTCAGCCGGAATACACCTCGCTGGCGCTGCCTGCGGGCACGGTGATGGTTTCGCTCGACGGCGTGCCGTGCGACGAGCTGGAACCGGTCGAACTGGTCCGCAGCGGCCCGCCCGAATTCAGTTGGGCTCGCCTGGCCGCCAGACGCGACGCCTTCGCCATGGGCCAGACGATCTGCCTGCACCAGCTCTGCAACCGCAACGCGCCGGAATGCGCCGTGGCCGCACTCCCTATCTTCGTGGGTCGGATCGAGAGCATCGAGACAGCCATCGATGCGCAGGGCCCACGCGTTGAGGTGCTCGCGAGGGACTTCAGCGCCGTGTTGGACCGGATCACCGTTTACGGTCAACGCGTCTGTAGCGGCGACGGCGGCA
This sequence comes from Planctomycetota bacterium, assembly GCA_012719085.1. Lineage (GTDB taxonomy): Bacteria > Planctomycetota > Phycisphaerae > Sedimentisphaerales > Anaerobacaceae > Anaerobaca. Next base: position 2,341 of record JAAYBA010000384.1, on the reverse strand, counting down.
CGATGTTCCTGGCGGGCCTCGACACGATCTTCAACCCGCAAGGCCGGGGCAATGCCGCCGCCGGACCGGCCTTTGGTGTGGACGACAAGCAGGCACCGCCGTGGGGCTGTGCCGAGGCGATCAGCTATCTGCTGGGTGAATACGTCCGATCCAGCGACCTGTACCGGCCCGGCCTCGATCCGCTCCGCGCCCTGACGGACGGGCGGCTCCTGCGCGATCTCGATGTCACGGGGCTGAGCCTTCTCGATGCGCTGCATTGCTGCTGCGACGCGGCGGGACTGCAGTTTCGATTTGTGCCGCGCTCCGGCGAAACCGGGCCGGACCAGGCGATCGTGTTCTATCGCAACGGTCGAGGCCGGGCGATCGAGCTGAACTGTCAGCCTTTCGGCCAGCCGTTGAGCCTGTCCCGAACGAATGTCGCGACGCTGCGCTGCAAGCGAGACTTCCATCCCGTCACGCATCGATACATCGGCCAGGGCGACTTCAAGACCTACGAGGCGACGTTCGAGCTTCTCGGCGCGTGGGATCCGGCGCTGGAGGATACCGACTATGCGAAATTCTCCGCGTCTACGAACCCGCAGTTCCACGAGGTCCGGGATGTCTATCGCAAGTGGTGTCTGAACGAGGCGGGCGATTATGGGCTGCCGCCGCACGACTTTTCAACGCTCTTCGAGGGCGCTGCGTACATCCGCCGGCGCCGGCGCTTCTGGCCCGCGCTGAGCACCGATGGGCAGGGCCGCTCGCTGGGTTACTTCCTGGAGGTGTCGTTCGACGCGGGGCTGCACTGGTGGCAGTACGTCGGGGCGTTCGACAACCTGCTCGACGAGTGCGGCGTGTGGCTGGCCGGCGATCAGCTCGACGTTGATACGTGGGTCGCCGCGTTGAAAGGGGCACTGCGATTTCGCATCACCGCATCGGTCGTCAGCGACGAGCGGCTTACTTGCATCGTCGCCGATGGTCCGGTCGGTTCGACCGCGCCTGTGGTCGATCGCGTCGTCACGCTGCCCCGGCGGTTCCAGTATCGCAAGGTCTCGTCCCAGAGCGTCTTCGCACCGTCGCCGAACGCGCCCGATGTCGCCGACGACACCGAAGCCCTCCGCGAGTTTCTCCATGCCCGAGCCGAGGCCTCGTTGCCGGTGACCGAAACGGCGCAGGTTCAGACGCCCACGTTGACGCTGCACGTTCATCCGGGCGACCGGGTGACATCGAGTCCGGACAGCCGGGATATGATCGGCGGTCGATATGACAACCGAAGCCGCGCCTGGATCGAGAGCGTGCGCATTGATTTCCGAAAGCAGAGCACGCACCTGAACGTAGTGCGACAACGCACCTGAGCAGAAGTGACATCCCCAAGTGAAGCTTGAGGCTGCCACACACTCACCACCCGACTTGGGAGTCTCCCATGGACAAGCGACATACCACCGATGAGCGGCAGGTTTTGACGTCTCTATCGCGCGAAGCGACGGCCAACCGCAAAGAAGCTTCGCTCGTTGTCAGCGGCGGGGCCGGATCGCCCGCCTGGCCGGTGACGGTCAAGAGTCACGTCGCCTGGAACGTCTACCGCGTCCGCGCCGTGGCCCTGGGCGAGGCCGGCTCGGTTCCCATCGAGATCGGCCAGGAGATCGAGGCGACGAACCTGGCCGAGTCGTTTGCCAGCGAAGGCGCGCTGCCGGCCGGGACCTTCGCGCTGCTGTTCCGCGCCGGCGAACGGAACGTCTTCTACGCCACACCATGATTCGCAATGGCTCCATTCTTGTCATGCTCAGCGGAGCGCCGCGAAGTCGAAGCATCTGGCCAGAGAACAGATATGTGTCTGTCTCGCAGCCAGATTCCTCGACGCAGCCTGTCCTGAGCGCTGTCGAAGGACTCGGAATGACAAGGGGACAGGTGTGCTCTGCAGATCATTAACGTGAGGGGTCACGCTTATGAAGCCCAATCCTTCGTCGTGGCGGTTTGACCGCCGGATCAATCTGTCGGTCCTCGTGCAACTGGTGGCGCTGGCGTCGCTGATCCTCGGCAGTTGGCTCAACCTCCAGCGCCAGCTCGATCTGCTCCAGCGCGATGTCACCATGCTGCTCAAGAGCCACCAGACGTCTACGCAGAAGCTCGAAGTCCTCTCGACCCAGAGCCTCTCGCACGAGTATCGCGTCCAAGCCATCGAAAAGCAGTTAGGAGAGAAGCCATGAAGACTCGCGCTCTACTGTCACCTCTGTCTGTGCTCATCCCGATCGTTGCCTCGATCCTTCTGTTCGCATGTGGCTGTGACAGCCTCCGGCTGGCGCCGAGCGAGTCGCTCAAGCAGAATGCCTGGCTGCACCATCGCACCACGGCCGTCGCCGCC
>JAAYBA010000383.1 GCA_012719085.1 Planctomycetota bacterium | reverse complement strand
GTTCACCGAAGGGCCGGCCGCCGACGCCAAGGGCGACATCTACTTCACGGACATCCCGAACAACCGGATTTTGAAATGGTCGATCGAGGCCGGACAACTCAGCACGTTCCGCGAGGACTCCGGCGGCGCCAACGGGCTGTACTTCGACCGCGAAGGCAACCTGCTGGTCTGCGAAGGCGGTGGCGGGCGGCTGGTGGCGATCGCGCCCGACGGCAAGCTGACCGTCCTGGCGGACAAGTACGACGGCAAGCCCTTCAACAGCCCCAACGACCTCTGGATCGACCCGAAGGGCGGCGTGTACTTCACCGACCCGCGCTACGGCAGTCGGGACAACCTGCCCCAGGACGGCGAACACGTGTACTATCTGACGCCGGACCGTACGAAGGTGGTCCGCGTCATTGACGACATGGTCCGGCCCAATGGCCTGATCGGCACGCGCGATGGCCGGCTGCTCTACGTCGCCGACCACGGTGCGAGCAAGATCTTCGCCTACACCGTCAACGAAGACGGTACGCTGTCTGGAAAGAAGCTCTTTGCCCCTGAGGGCTCCGACGGCATGACCATTGACAATCGGGGCAACGTTTATCTGACCACCCGCGTTGTCGCCGTCTACAATTCGCAAGGCGAGAAGATTGAGGAAATCCAGGTCCCCGAAGGCCCCGCCAACCTCACCTTCGGCGGCGCGGACCGGCGGACGCTCTTCATCACCGCCCGAACCTCGCTCTACAGCGTAGCGACAGCGGTCCGAGGCATCCGTACACCCGTAATGCCGCCAAGACAACGCGGCATCCGACAACGCCAGAGGTGAACGCTGGCCAATTATGTAAGTCAATCAATTACAGTGGTTTACAGTAAACACCCCCGCCCGCTGCGCAGAAGAGGTCACGTGCGAAGCCCCCGGCGGGCCCAGAAAGGTCTTGACTTCTGTCGCCAGCAATGTTAATATGGGCTAATTGCAGCTTCTGGGGATTTTGCATACACCGATCACTCGGCCCAGACCACGCCGCACGTGCGGCGCGATGAGCCGCGTCAAGGGGGGGACCGAAGTCGCCCCACCGGTTCTGTCTGTCCGAGATCGTGGTAGGAGGTGAGCGAACGATGAAAGCGGCACATGTACTCGGGTTGATCGGGAGCATTCTGTTGCTGGTCGGAACGGCAGGCGCCGGTGTCACTACGATCCGGCATACGCTCGACTACACCGACAATGAACACCTGGCCGAGCCTTGGTTCATCCCGCCGGACATCATCCGAGACCACTCCCCCTACTACCGAGGTATGTGGGAGGACTGGGGCTGGACGCACGACATTCGCCACCGGGTGCCGTCCGATGCCAAGGGGGTTCTTTCGGCCACATTGACGATCAATGCATGGGATGTGGACAACACCGACCCGGAAGGCGACGAGGTCGATATCGTCTACGCCAATGGCGTCAAGCTCGGCCAATTGGAGCCGACCAACGGCCGGGTGTGGAAGACCACTCAGTTCAACCTGCCGCGCGAGGTCCTCGACGAGCTCTGGGTCGACGGCAAGGTCTACATCTTCATGAATATCGACAGTATCAACGACATGGCCGGCCATCGGGTGACTCTGGAATACTCGACACTGACCGTGAACTACAACGTGACCGGCAGCGGAACCCCGACGCGTCTGTCGGTCCATCGGTTCTGGTGTGAGGCGATCTCGAGCTACCTGTACACCGCCAAAACCAAGGAAAAGGAAAAGCTGATCAAGAACGCCTCGGGCGTATGGGTCTATCAGGGCGTCGAGTATCAAGCCCTGCCGGCCGACTTCGAGGACGGCAGCGCTCCGGTGTACCGCTTCTGGTCGGACACTTTGCGGACGCACTACTACACGATCGATGTGGCAGAGCGAAACAAGCTCATCTACGAGGCTTCGGCTACCTGGTTCTATGAGGGTGAGGCGTTCTGGGCCTTCCCGCCGGATAACCGGGTTTCGGGGACGATTCCGGTCTACCGCTTCTGGTCCGACGCCATCAAGCGGCACTTCTACACGACAAACGAGGAGCAGAAGGACAAGCTCATTGCCGAGAACTGGGACGTTTGGACCTATCAAGGCGTCGCCTGGTATGCGTATCCATACGAGACGGCACAGTAGCCGTCGCCATGGCACGATCTACGGATTCGGACGGAGGCAGTATACGAAGAAGTCGTAGATCTGTGCGTTGGACCGGGCCGTGGGACTGTGCGTGTCCCGATGGGTCATCGCGACACGGTGAGAATGCCCCAGTAGCGCGTTGACGGCAACGGTGTGGTTGAGGGCCCGCCAGCGCTCCGGCGGATCTTCGGCACCACCTGAGACCAGGAACGGACGTGGGGCCATCAACGCGTGGAGTTCGTGCAAGTCGCGGCCCGTCTCGACCATTCGCTTGTACGGCCCGGTGCGCGGGCTCGTCTCGCTGATAATGCCCCGCTGCCGCTGTCCGTCCGGGTCCCAGCCGAGATACCACGGCTCCCAGTAATTGACGTTGGGCCGAGTCTCATCGAAGACGATCCCGGGGTCCGACCACGCCGCGCAGGCGAACTTGTCATAGAGACACGAGGCGAACATCGCCCACTTGCCACCATAGGAGTGCCCGACGACGCCGATGCGGTCGGGATGGACCTGCGGCAGATTCGCCAGGGCCGTGTGGCAGTTGGCGGCCACGTAGGCCAAGGCCGAGAGCGGCTGGAGCGGAGGCTGCCCTTCCGGAACATCCCAGAGCGGCTTGTACGGGGCTTCGAGACTGGCGAACTGCGGCGTCCCGATCGACAGAGCGACGAATCCGCGCAGGGCCAACTGATAGCCGAAATCGCGAAGCTCCCTGCCCAGCCCGACGCCCGTCTCGGCGTCATAGTAGACCACGAGCACGGCAGGAAACGGCCCAGCGCCGTCGGGAACGAGCAGATAGCCGGCCGCGGTCTGATTGCCTGGGGCAATCTCCACACACACCTTGTGCTGCGCGACGCCATCACGCTCGGTCTGCTCGATGTATCGAATCTCGGGCCTGGCGATCGGCGGCGGCCAGTCACCGAGCCAGTCGCGCCACGTGGCGAGGATCTCCTCACGCCGTCCGGGCCAATCGGCCGCGGTCTCCACGGGCGAGCCGTTGTCGAACGTCAAGGGCGATCGATAGGCACCAAAGTCCCCTGCAAAGGCTGCCGGCGGCTCGAAGAACGGACGAATGCTCTCCGGCGGAAGGGAATCCGACGCCGTCGACAGGAACGCAAACAAGCCGAGAAGCAGCCACATGGTATCAACCTCCCTGGCAGAAAAGACGAAGGCCCGACGAGCGGCACAGCGGCCGGCACATCGGGCCTTGGATGTCAATCAAGCCATCGGCCTCAGACCAGTGGGTCGCGACCGGTGGGGACCGGATAGTAGAGCGGCTTGCCGGCCATGATGTCCGCCTGGCTCGGCACCAGACTGTGCTTGGACTCGTTCATCAGCCAGTCCCACGTGACCACCTGGCCGGTGCAGGCGGCGATATAGGCGCCGATCGCGGTCAGCGTGCTCTCGGCGATGCGCTGGCCCTCGTTCAGTACGTTGCCGCTGCGAATGCTGTTGATCAGGTCGATGTGCTCGCGGAGCATGCCGTCGACGTTCTCGCCCTGGTAGGTCCAGGCGTTCTGGCCGGTGATGTTGTGGTTGCAGTCGCTGGTGCCCTTGGTGCCAACGATCTTCTCGCCGTTGCGACCGGTGCCCGGACTGTGGCCGCTGAAACTCAGGCAGCGGGCGCCGTTGGGGTACTCGAACTCGGCGTAGACATGGTCGAGAATGTTGCCGTTGTACTTCTCCCAATTCTCTTCACTTCCGGTGAACCTGCGGCAGACTTCCTTGGCGGTCCGGACCTGGCCGTCGTTGTGGTCGCGCCACTGGCGTCCGCCGACCGCCATGAACTTGGCGGGCGGCCCATCGAAGCACCAATTCAGCACGTCGATATTGTGAATGTGCTGCTCACAGATCTGGTCGCCCGAGAGCCAGGTGAAGTGGTACCAGTTCTCGCACTGCCAATCCAGTTCGCTCATGCCGTCATTGGCGCCGCGGAACCAGATGCCCCCGCCGTACCAGTAGCACTGGCCGCCGACCAGCTCGCCGATCGCGCCGTCGTGGATGCGTTTCATCAGTTCGATCCGGCTGAACTCGTGACGCCGCTGCGTCCCGCAGACGATGGCCAGCCCCTTGTCCTTCGCCAGCTTCGAGGCGGCCATGAACTCCTTGCAGCCGGCCACGTCGGTCGCGACAGGCTTCTCCGTGAAAACGTGCTTGCCCGCCTTGATCGCCGCCATCATCTGGCGCGGGCGAAAGGCCGGAGCGGTCGCCATCAATAGCAGATCGGCTTCGCACTTCGCCAGCTTCTCATGACAGTCGTAACCCCAGTACAGGTGGTCGTCGTCGATCTTGATGCGACCGGCGTACTTCTCCTCGTTCATAATCCGATCGCGTGTGCCTCGGACCTTGCCCTCAAACAAATCGGCCAGCGCGATGATCTCGATCCCCGGGTCCGCCTCAAGGCACTGGCGCATGGCGCCGTTGCCTCGTCCGCCGCAGCCAAGCAGGCCGACCTTGATTTTGCCCGTGCCCTGGGCATAGGCCATCTGGCCGATGGCGGCCGCCGTCGCTGCCACACCGGCGATCGTCTTCCGCGTGCCGTTATCTTTCTCTGATGATGCCATATCAGCAATCTCCTTCGTTGGATCTCTTGGCGTTGTGAATCTCACGTCGATCAGCCCCGGTTGCCCCGCCTCTGCTGGGCCCAGCCGGGTAGCTCGTACTGGCCCGGGATCGCCACCGGGGGCACCGGCTTCGAATCGCTGAGTTGCAGGTCCGCCGGGGGAAGCAGGTCCAGCGTGCAGCGGCTGGTGAACCACGTCGTCTTAAATTGCTGGCGGGAATATGCCGACTCGCGGCCCATGATCGCACAGAGCGTGCTGTTGGCGATGGTTTTGCCCTCGTTGAGCGGCTTGCCCTTGCGAATGCTCTCGATCAGATCCGTGTGTTCCTGCACATATGGATCGCTGCGCGGCCCCTGATATCGCCAGGCATTCTCGCCGTAGATCCGGCCGCTGCAATTCGTCCAGCCCTTTGTGCCTACCACGCGCTCGCTGACGTTGCCGGCCGTGCCCTCGATCTGACGGCACGTGCTGATCGTCCGCACGTCGCCGGGATAGGTGAACTCAACGCCGAAATGGTCGAAGATGTGGCCGTACTCTTCGCCCGTGCGGAACTGGCGGCCGCCGATGCCGTGCACCGTCTCCGGCGCCACGTCGCCGAAAGCCCAGTTGACCACGTCCATATTGTGCACGTGCTGCTCGCAGATGTGATCGCCCGAGAGCCATGTGAAATAGAGCCAGTTGCGGATTTGCCACTCGACGTCGCTCTCGTTCGGCTGGCGCTTGTGGCACCAGAGCCCGCCCATGTTCCAGTAGCACTGGGCCGAAACGATCTCGCCGATGGCGCCGTCGAGCACCCGCTTCATCGTCTCGACGTATTCATGCTGATGGCGCCGCTGCGTGCCGGCGACGATGCCGAGGCCCTTCTGCTCGGCCAGTTCGGAGGCCTCGACCACCATCTTGATGCCCGCCGGGCAGACGGCCACAGGCTTCTCCATGAAGACGTGCTTGCCCTGCCGAATGGCCTCGGCAAGCTGGACAGGACGAAAGCCCGGGGGCGTCGCCAGGATCACGAAGTTCACGTCATCCAGGGCCATCACTTTCTTGTAGGCGTCCATGCCGACGAAGCAGCGATCGTCCGGCACCTCGAAATCGCTCTTGAGCTTGGCAATCCGGTCGGCAAAGGTGTCCGCCAGCGCGACGATCTTCACGCCGGGCGCCGAATTGACGCAGTTGTGCGCCGCACCGCTGCCTCGCCCGCCGCAGCCGACCACACCGACCCGGATCGTATCGCTGCCCTGGGCATAGACCAGGGGTCCGGGCGTCCCTGTCAGGACCAGAGTCCCGGCCGCCACAGCCGATCCCTTCAGCAACTCTCGTCGTGTCAATATCTGCTTGTGCGTCATACTCGACTCTCCTACTCGGTGTTTGGGTTCAATCTCCCGCCGCTTGCCGATGTCTTGATCCGGGTGCAGAAACCGCCGTGCCCCCGACGCGCAGGGCGAACCAACTCCCAACGCACGAGAAACCAGCGGACTGCCCGGCTGCCTCGTTCTTCACCTTCATCCCCATTGCCAACACAGGAACGACCATACTCGTCCATAAGACGTGTTTCGGTTGCCGATTATTCGCAGTAGAACAGTTTCCCGCCCCCACCGCAAGCCCGTTTGTGCCGATTGCCGGGCATTTCCTGATGACCCTGTGAGGCGTCTCTGAGCCCGATGTGCGACGGCCGGCCTCTCTCCGGACAGGGTGGAACACAGGAGCGGCGCGT
>JAAYBA010000382.1 GCA_012719085.1 Planctomycetota bacterium | reverse complement strand
GAATCGTAGATCGGCCAGTACAGCAGCACGTCGTTGTCGGGCTGACCCGCCTGGAGAAACGACTGGCACCGCGTGACATAGGCGTTGAGCGCCGCGAAATGGTTCCAGAACGAGTTCGTCGGCCCAAAATGAACCGAGGCGTAGAACATCCATCCAGGCCACTCTTCCTCCGGCGGAGAGAAGGTCGTGCCGTGATAGCAGACGTGGTTGATCCCGCCGAGGAAGTAACGGTCCACCCATCGCTTCGCCTCGCCCAGGGTCCCGGTGAAGTGCTCGGCCATCCACGTCGCGGCCTCACACGACGCCAATGGCTTGCCGGTGACGTGCGCGGCCGAAGAGGCGAACTTGAATCCGAGGATGTCACTGCCTTCGGTTTCCGGAATCCCACTGGCCCCATAGAGATCCAGCAGGTTGGCCGGCGATCCGTGGGCCTGGTTGCGGGTCGTGGCGCCCTTGCTCTCGGCCCACCGACGCCAGGGAATCGTGAACTCCTCCAGCAGCAAATCGGAGATCGTCTCGCGGTAGTCGCACAGCACCCTCGCGTTCTTCACAAGCTCGTCCTTGCCGAACAGTGCAGGCAGATGGTTGCGTAGATCGTAGCCTCGCCTGCGCTCGAACTGCTCGAAGAACGCCGGCGTCCAGTTCGACTCACCGGCCGCGTCGTCCACCTCATACGAGTCGTTGAAATACGCCCGAATCCCGCCCACGTCGTGGCCGGCAAAGGCCCGGTCGAACTTGCTCAGATAGCGTTCAAGCGTCTCCCGCGAGAAATGGTCGATGACGTTGCCTTCTCCGCCCGGTCCAGCCCGCTCGACCATCTTGCCATGCCAGCCCTGAAAGATGGCATAGAGCGTCCAGTTGCCCGGCGGAGCGGTCCAGTCCAATTCGCCGTCGGCAGCAACCTTGGCCGTCAGATCAAGAACCTGTGCTGCATCTGAATACGCCATGAGCACCTGCAAGGGCAGCGGCTTCTCGAAACGCACCTGTTCCAGGGCCAGCGATTGCAGGCCTTCATTGTCACTGATGGGCTCGACGATCTCGGAGGTATCCAGTCGTCGACCAATCGCTCGCACCATGGGTCGTTGGACATACGTCACGGGCTCGGCCAGACGTTCGCCGGCCTTCAACTCATAGGTCTTGTAGACCGCATTCTTGCAGGCATCGGCTGCGCCGACCCAGCGTCCGCCGAAAGGCCAGCCGTTGCCCGTGGCCATGTCGACGCCCAAGTCCAGCCTGCGGGCTTCTTTGAGCGTATGTTCGAGCATCTCCATCCATCGAGGGCTCAGGTAGTCGATGAACCGATCCTCGTAGCCTTTGACACCGTAGATGGGCGTGATCTCCAGTCCCCCAAGTCCAGCCGCCGCATATTTCTGCATCTCGGTGGCAAGGTCCTTCTCATTGACGATGCTGCCCATCCACCACCAGCGGGTCCACGGCATTGTCCGGCTCGTCACGGCAGGCCATTCGAGGGCTGGAGCCGGTCGCTCGGCGGCGCAGGCCACGTCACAGAACAGAAACAATGCCAACAGGCTAACCCGCGCGAATCGTCCTGACTTGCCGCTGCCACACATCATGCTCTCCGTTCGTCTCTGCCCGTTCCCGAGCAGATCGGTCACTTGCTCTGCAGGATTTCTTCGCCATCCCGCAGGACGCGCAGGCGGGTGCGGTTGTCTCTGGGGACGTCGAACTGCAATTCATCGATCTGATCGGACCATTCGAGGCGGGCTGTGCCGGTATCGGCATCGACGCTGACTGCGGGCACCTCGTCGCCCATGCGGAACGGGACTATCACGATACGAAATCGACACTCCACGGTCTGGGCTGAAACGAGAGTACGGCCTCGCACATTCTCCAACTGACAGGCGGACGGCCCGACTTCCCACACCCCCAGCATGGGCGTGCCGTCGGGAATCCTGTCGCCCTGTGCGGCGGTCAATACGAGCGTCTCGGGATCGAGCCCGGGCAAGGTCGCTGTTGCGAATTCACCCGGCATCTGCCATTCGTACAGATGCGTATCGTCGTTTTTGCGGATGTCGTCGATGACAATCGCATAGGGATGGCTGCCGCGAATCAGACCCGCCGAACGATAGGCGTAGGCAACCGGATTGAACTGCGTGCGCACGGTGGGACACCATCGGTTGTGCAACGGCGGCGCCCAGTAATTGATGCGGTAGCGCTGCGTGCCCTTGAGGATCCGCACCACGAGGGGGTCGGTCTCCAACTCCCAGGAACGTCCCGCAATCGGCTCGGCGTTCCAATCGGCTACCCAACTCGTCCAAAGCCAGTCATAGGCGTTGCGGAGATCGGCCGAAGCGATGGCTCCGGTCTGGGCTATGGCAGCACCGAGATATGCCACTCGCGGCGGCGACAGACCAGTGCCGTCGTCCTGCCCGACACCGTCAATCAGAACGATGGCATGACTTACCGACGCCGGGTCGTCATCGGAGAGCCCGTCGCGTCCCCAAGTCACGCCGTGGGCCTGGAGGTAGAAGGAGCCGGCGTCGTGGTGCACCGGGCCGCCGCCAAGGTAGAGATCGGGCCGGGCCTGCATGTTGATCCATAACGCCTCGGTGCTGTCGTCACTGCGCGATGAGAACAACCCCTGGGACGGATTGCTGAAGTCCGGCGGCAAACCAAGCGCCTCTCGCGATGTCTCGCGCCAGGGGGCGTCGTACAGCAGGCTCTTCGCCACGCTCGGATCGGTCACACCCGGCAACGGCATCGGTTCGATGTCGCGCGAGACAATCTCCCGCCGATACTGCTGCGGATCGAATTCGGCGACCGCATGGGCCGGCCCCAGCAGATAATCGGCGTACCGATCGTTCGGATACAGGATCTTCCACGCCGCAACGACCTGCCGGCTCAATGGCTCGCTGCCCCGCGCCCCGCGCGAGGCCGCGACCGCGCCGTCGGGCGAGGTGCACTGGACCTGTGACTCAAGCATCTTTCGCCAGTGCGGATGTCCGAACGTGTTGACGCCTCGCCGCGCCAGAGCCACCATGGAGAGCAACTGGAACGGCAGACCCTCCCCACTGCTTGCATTGGACTCGTAGAGAGTGCCGTATTCGTCAATGCCCCACTGCAGAAAGGCCAGAACCGTTTCGACACCGCAGTCATGCACTTCTTCGTCGAAGCCTTCCTCGCCCTCGATCGCCAGATTGGCCAGGAAGATCGTCAGGTCGCGCGTGACCCAGTGATTGTCACGGACGCGCAGCGGACCGTTCTGGCCATACCCGCGTCGCCCACCGACGATCTTGCCAATGACGCGTCGGACTTGCGCTCTCTGCTCATCCGTCATCCACCTGGCGGCAAAATCGTAGTTCAACCCCAGGTCCATCGGCCCGACCCACGTCGGCGCCTCCTGCCAGTACGCGATGTACACGCCTGGCCTGTTGATATGCGCATCGATCTCGGACTCGATCGCGTGGCAGTAGTTGGCGACGGCGGTGGCGACCTTCGTTCCGAGATCCTCGTCTTCGGTCAGCAACGCGTACAGAGCGATCGTATTGAGGCTCCGCGTCAGGCGGTTGACTTGTCCGTCGAGTTGAAGTGCATCGACGCGTCCGGCGACGAGGTGTTGGAAGATCTGCCCATCACTGGTGGCAGGGTCCAGCCACGACATGCTCAGAAGGTGCTCCGTCTCGATCAGGGACATCGCCCCGGTCACGGAGGACTTGATGCGCGCCAGGATCAGAGGGACATCCTGCGGGCTGAACAGGACGCGCGGGTGCACGCCTGGCGGCGGCAGATCGCTGGCCAACTCGTGCATGCCGAGCGTCGGGGCATCGTATCGCTTCTGTGAGATCAGCCGCCACTGCGTTTCCGGGTCGTCATAGAGCGACAGTTGATTCGGCGTGAACGCGACGTGCTCGGCCCAGCGGCCCCATCCCCTGAGGCTGGGGATGTTTCGGTAGGCGATCTGCGGATCGGCGAACTTCTCCGGGGTGTCGAACAGCGTGATGATCGAGTCGATCAACTGCGAATCACCGAGCGTCATCGGTGTATCACTGACGATCACCAGACCTCGCTCTTCCGTGAAGACCTTCTTGCCGAGTCTGGCTGCCAGGTCGGCAATCGCGACCATCTTTCCCTTCTCCGCAATCCGAAATCCGAACCACGGCAGTCGCTTAATGCCGAACGCCGACAAGG
>JAAYBA010000051.1 GCA_012719085.1 Planctomycetota bacterium | reverse complement strand
TGTTGTGGACCTGTTGCGTGGGGCGGGCCCAGCAGGCGGTTCCGGGGCCGGTCATCGAGCCGTGGCGATTCCAGGTGGGCGCCTGCACGCATTTCAGCCAGGGCAAGGGCATTCTCGAATTGAACCTCGACAGTCTCAAGAGCGCCGGCATCAGCGCGATTCGCGACGAAGTCCCGTGGGGAGCGGTCGAGCAGGAGAAAGACCGGTTTCAGATGCCCGAAGCGTTCGAGACGTATGTCCGTAGGGCGGCGGCGCGGCGGGTCAACGTCATGCTCATTCTTGACTATGGCAATCGCCTCTATGACGACGCCGACCGGCCGCAGTCGCCCGAGGCCATCGAGGGCTTCTGCCGGTATAGTGAGTTTGTCGTTCGCCACTTCGGCAAAGACGTGCGGCTGTATGAAATCTGGAACGAATGGGATATCCCCATCGGATTGCCCGAACGCCACCGCAAACCCGGCACGCCTCAGAGCTATTTCGAGCTGCTCAAGGCGGTCTATCCGAGGCTCAAGGCGGTCGATCCGAACGTCACGGTGATCGCCGGGGCCTCGACCAGCGGGGCCGTCAAGAGGGGCTGGCTCGAAGAGATCGTCAAGCTCGGCGCCCTGAAGTACTGCGACGCCATCTCGATCCACAGTTACAATTACAATGAGCCGTTCCCGCAGCGCGGGCCCGAGGCCTGCTCGGCCTGGATGACGAGCGTGCAGCAGATGCTCGGCCGCTACAACGGCGATAAGGATGTGCCGTTCTACGTTACGGAGATGGGCTGGCCGACGCACGTGACCAAAGGGGGCACCGATCCGGAGCTTTCCGCGTCGTATCTGGCGAGGCTCTATCTGTTGGCGCGCACGTCGGATTCTTTCGAGGGGTTGTGGTGGTACGACTTCCAGGACGACGGCTGGGACCCGAAGCACAACGAGGACAACTTTGGCCTGGTGCGGCCTGACCTGACGCCCAAGCCGGCTTACTATGTGATGGCGGATATCTCGCAGCTCGTCGGCAAGGGCCGGTTTGCCGGCTCTATCGAGACGCCCGACGAGCACGTGCAGGGATTGCGCTTCACGCGAGAGGGCCGCGACTATTGGACCATATGGTCGGACGACGACCAGGACCGGCAGGTCGTCCTGCAAACCGAGCACCCTGAGACGCCCGTGCTGGTTCGGCAGTTGGGCCATGACGCCAACCTCGTGCAGTGGGGTCTTCGCGACTGGGCACAGCGACGCAACAGCGAACTGGTTCCGAATCGGATGTCGATCGTGGTCGGGCATCGGCCCTTCATGCTCAGCGGCGACCTGTCGGGCATCTCCATCGTCGAGGCGATCCCGCGCTTTCGCCAGGTCGATCGGGCCGAGCAGGAGTAGTGGACACAGGATCGGGAGGCAAACATGGACACAAGACGCACAGCTATGACCCTATCCGGAGCCGCAGCGGGTACGCTGCTGCTGGTGATGTTCACGGGACTGACAACTGCCGGAGAGGGACGCTTCAAACTCCGCGAACTGTATCCACAGGAACAGATCGAGCAGGTGCTTCTCTCGCAAGATCAGTGGCGCCCTTGGCCCAAGTGGAGCGAGCGGCAGGCGTGGGAGGGGCTGCCCGCAGAGGTTCGCAAGGACCTGATCGCCGGCGGCGAGGCGTATCTCGGCTATGACTGGCCCGCACTGCCGGCGACGCTGTTCCTGGAGTTTGCCCGCGACGGCAACCGCAGCCGGTACGAACGAGAGCATTTCGCCCGGCGCAGTGCGCTGACCGCCCTGGCGATCGCCGAGTGCGTCGAAGGCAAGGGACGCTTCCTTGACGACGTCGCCAACGGCGTCTGGGCCCTTTGTGAGGAGTCCTTCTGGGGCGTGCCCGCGCACATCGGGGCGCAGAAAGCCGGCTCGGGTCTGCCGGATTATGCCGAACCGATCGTCGATCTGTTCGCGGCTGAAACATCCGAGAGCCTTGCCTGGACCAGCTATCTGCTGGGCGAACGGCTCGACGAGGTTTCGCCCCTGATTCGCAAGCGGATTGCTCTGGAGATCGACCGGCGCGTTCTGACGCCGTGCCTGGAGCGCGACTTCGGCTGGATGGGCTTTCGCGGCGGGCGCGTCAACAACTGGAACCCCTGGTGCAACTCCAACTGGCTGGTCTCGGCACTGTTGATCGAGCCCGACGAGAGTCGGCGCGTCGCGGCGGTGGCGAAGATCGCCCGCAGCCTGGACCATTTCCTCGACGCCTACGAGGACGATGGCGGCTGCGACGAGGGGCCGGGCTACTGGGGCCGGGCCGGCGCATCGCTGTACGATTGTCTTGACCTGCTGCACAGCGCCAGCGACGGCGCCATCGACGTCTACGACAAGCCGCTGGTCCAGGAGATCGGGCGGTACATCTATCGCGTCCATATCGCCGACCGCTACTTCGTCAACTTCGCCGACGCCTCGGCGCGCGTCGGCATCGCCGCTTCGCTCGTCTATCGGTACGGTAAGAGCATCGGCGACGACAAACTCATGGCGTTCGGCGCCCATGCCTTCGCCGAATCGGGCGGTATGGCCGAGGCGTTCGAGGGCAAGCCGGGTTATGGAATCGGGCGGTACCTGGCGGAGATCTTCGGCGCCGCCGAGATCGAGCGGGCCAAGGCGTATGCGCCTCTCGTGCGGGACGTCTGGATGGACGGGATTCAGGTGATGACCGCCCGCAACCGCGAAGGCAGCACGAAGGGGCTCTACGTTGCGGCCAAGGGTGGGCACAACGCCGAGAGCCACAACCACAACGACGTCGGCAATTTCATCATCTACATCGATGGCAAACCGGTCATCATCGACATCGGCGTCGAGACGTACAGCCGCAAGACGTTCAGCTCGCAGCGGTACGAGATATGGACGATGCAGTCGGCGTATCACAGTCTGCCGACCATCGATGGCGTCATGCAGGCGCCGGGCGGGCAGTTTGCCGCACGCGACGTTCGCTACAAGAGCGACGATCGGATGGCGCAGCTTACGCTCGACATCGCTGGGGCGTATCCCGAACAGGCCCGTTTGAAATCATGGGTTCGCGCGATCACGTTGAATCGGGGTCGCGATGTCACGGTCGTCGAGGACTACACGCTGACGGAAGCGGCCGGGCAGATTACGCTCAGCCTGATGACGCCGTGCAGTGCGGTGGTTGGTGAGGCGGGGCAGATCCTGCTTTCGGCCTCCGACCGTGATGACGCCTTGGCGCGGGTGATTTATGACGCCAGCAAGCTGACCGCGACCATCGAGGTGATCGACGTGGAAGATGGACGGCTCCGTTCGGTCTGGCCCGAGAAGACCACGAGGATTCTGCTGACCGCGAAGAAGCCTGCGCTCAAAGACACGTGGACGCTCAAGGTCGAGCCGACGAAACCATAGAGAAGACCGATGCCGCCATTCACGCTTCTGATCAAACCGTCCGGCTCCGACTGCAACGTCGATTGCGAGTACTGCTTTTATAAGTGCCGCGCGCCGGAAATGGGGCAGGGCCGCCAGCGGATGAGCGACGAGGTGCTCCACACGCTCGTCAAGGACTACATGGAACTGCGGTTTCCCATGTCGGGTTTTGCGTGGCAAGGGGGCGAGCCGACGCTGATGGGGTTGGATTTCTATCGCAAGGCGGTCGAGTGGCAGGCCAAGTACGGCGTCTCCGGCCAGGAGGTGGGCAACTCGCTCCAGACCAACGCGATCCTCCTGGATGACGACGAGTGGGGCCGGTTCCTGCACGAGGCGAAGTTTCTTGTCGGCGTCAGCATCGACGGGCCCCGGGAGTTGCACGACCGCTATCGGCTCGACCTCGGCGGCCGTGGCACGTGCGACCGCGTCATGCGGGCCATCGATTGTTGTAAGAGGCACGAGGTCGAGTTCAACACGCTGACGCTGGTCAACAACCTGACCGCCGAGTACCCTGACGAGGTCTTCGATTTCTTGCTTGACTTGGGCGTTCGCTACATGCAGTTCATTCCATGCGTCGAGGTCGATCCGCAAACCGGGCAGATCGCGGCGTTCTCGGTCTCGCCGAAGCAGTATGGCGAGTTTCTGTGCCGCATCTTCGACCGCTGGCTGGCCGTCGGGCCGGAGAAGCTCAGCATCCGCGATTTTGACTCGCTGCTGAGCTATTGCATGGCGGGCCGGCACACGATCTGCACCTTCGACCGCCAATGCAGCCAGTACATCGTCATCGAGCACACGGGCGACGTCTTCCCGTGCGACTTCTTCGTCGAGCCGCAATGGAAGTTGGGCAACATCTGCGAAACGCCCATCCAGGAACTCGCCGCGTCGGCGAAGAAGAAGGCGTTCGCCCGCAAGAAGCAGAACCTCTGCAACAAGTGCCTGGTCTGCCGACACCTGGCGGTTTGTCGCGGCGGCTGCATGAAGGACCGTGCTCCTTGTGGCGAGGGCGGGATGCTCTCGCTACAGGACAACCACGGGCGCCCGAGCTATTTCTGCGAGAGCTATCAGCGATTCTTCGACTACGCGCTGCCCCGGCTCATGCAGGTGGCGGCGAAAATCCGGTCCGGGGCACTTGTCCGACCACAACAATTGACGTAAAATAGCACGTTTGAAGTGATGAGTTTGAAGTTTGAAGGGAAGAGGCAGGGCGTTCACCTTTGTGTGTTCCCTTCACACTCCAAACGTGAAACTCCGGCTCCAGCCGGTGAGAAAGGACGAGCGCGATGAAGGCAGTGAATCGAAGGGTGTTTCTGGCGGGCATCGGGGCGGCGCTGGCCGGTGTGGCCGTGACGAATCCGGTGGCGGCACAATCCTCAACCTCGAACGACAATCACGGCGGGCGGGGCAACCCGATTGCCGTGTCGACCTACTCGTTCTGGCGCTTCAAGAGGGACATGAAGATGCCCATCGTCGAGTGCATCGACGAGGCCGCCCGGATGGGCTTCGACGGCGTGGATATCCTGCTGATCCAGATGGACGACCAGAGCAAGGCCGCGCTGAACAAGATCAAACGTCACGCGCTGATCAACGGGCTCGATCTGTGCTGCATGTCCACGCATCAGGGGTTTGTCTCGGCCGATGAGGCGAGGCGGCAGAAGAACATCGATCTGACGATCGAGCAAATTGAGATTGCCTATCAGCTCGGGGTCCCGATCGTCCGCATTAACACGGGACGCTGGGGTACCAGCGGCAACTTCGACGAGCTGATGGCCAATCGCGGCATCGAGCCGGTCCTGCCGGGCCACACCGAAGACGAGGGATTCAAGTGGGTGATCGACGCGATCGAGAAGTGCCTGCCCAAGGCCGAAGAGTGCGGCGTGATCCTCGGGCTGGAGAACCACTGGGGCCTGGCCCGGACCCCCGAAGGGTTGCTGCGGATCGTCAACGCGATCGACTCGCCCTGGCTCCAGGTCCTTCTCGACACAGGCAACTTCCTCGAAGACCCCTATGACAAGCTGGAGATGTGCGCGCCGCAGACCGTCTTCATGCAGGCCAAGACCTACTACGGCGGGGGGCTCTGGTACACGCTCGATCTGGACTACCCGCGCATCGGGCGCATGATGCGAAAACACGGCTTCAAGGGCTACGTTTCTCTCGAATTCGAGGGCAACGAGGATTGGCAGACCGCCGTCCCCAAGGGCCTCAAGCTCCTGCGCGACGCGTTCAGTTGATCGCGATGGAGCGGGCGTTTTCCCGTCGTTCCATCGCGGTGGGACGCTCATCGTCGGCGAACGTTGCTCCGGTCAGCTCGAAGGACCATGCATGCCCGCAGGGCGGGGACGTTCGGATGGCTTCTGGAATTTGAAGCACGAGGCCTGCGTCGCGGACGAGCCATGTCACCGGCGTCCGGGTCCCAAGCATCTGAATCGCGCGGACTTCGCGAATGCCGGGCAGAGTGATCTCCTTCGGCGGCGTCTGCTGGCCGTCCGTGGCGAGAACGGTCGCGAAGATCGTGTCGCCTTTCTTCGTCAGGCAGGCGTTGCCAATCTTGTAGGGAGGCGTCGGACGCGTTCCGTACAGAGCGCTGCCGTTGACGGCCATCCATTCCCCGATTTCCTTCATCCGCACCAGGGCCGGCTCGGGCAATCGGCCGTCGGGATCGGGCCCGACGTTGAGAAGGAAGTTGCCGCCTTTGGCGACGATGTTGACCAGCAGGTGAATCAACTGACGCGTCGATTTGTACCGGTCGTCCGCCTTGTACGACCACTGGTCGCCCATCGTCATGCAGGTTTCCCAGACATATGGCAGCGGTTTGTCGGGCACCTGTTGCTCGGGCGTCAGGTAGTTTTCGTAGCGGCCGCCCACGGTGCGATCGACGACGATCAGTCCCGGCTGGTGTTGGCGGGCCATTGCCGCCAGACGCGGCATGTCGATGTCCTGCGACGGGGGGCGGACCTGGCCGCCGTCGAGCCAGAGGATGTCCACCGGGCCGTAGCCGCTCATCAGCTCCTCGATCACGCCGTGAGTGAAGTCGACGAACGTCGCCCATTTGTCCGGATGCTCTTTGATGTCATAGTTGACGTTGCGGTCGCGATGGGGCCATTCGGGGGCCCAGTATCCCGGGTGGTGCCAATCGCTCTTGGAGTAATAGACGCCAATCCCGAAGCCTTCTGAGCGAAACGCGTCGGTGATCTCCTTAACGAAATCGGCCTTCGGACTTGCGTGAAAAGGACACGAAGGATCGGTTGTGCGATATGTGGTCTGTTTCGTGTCGAACATGCAGAAGCCGTCGTGGTGCTTGGACGTGAAGACGGTATATCGCATCCCAGCGCCCTTGGCGGCTTGTGCCCAGGCGTGCGAGTCGAAATGCTGTGGATCGAACGTCCGGTTCAGCGCGACATAATCCCGCGAGAACCGACCGAAGTTCTTGTCCCGATCGGTCCAGGCCTTCAGGTCATCGGGCCGCCCCCACGTATCGACCTCGACGAGCGGCCACGACTCGATGCAACCCCACTGGCTGTAGATGCCCCAGTGGACCATGAACCCGAACTTCCAGTCCTGGAATCGCTCCAGCTTTGCCAGGACCAGCGGATCGCTCTCCTTGTCGCATGCGGCCGGTACTACGGGGTCGAGCGATAGGTAGTTGGCGAGGATGCGGCCGAGAATCTGCTCGCCCCGCTCGTTGGCGTGGATCGGGTCGCGCTTGAACCAGTCCAGTTCCCTCCCGCTGTTACGAATGTAAATGGCCCAATGCGCCTCCATGTCGAGAAAGCCGGCATTTAACTTGCCTGCGAGGCCTTCGAGTCCCTTGCGGTAGTCGCTGAAGCAATGCGGATCGATGATTCGGCGCCACTGCGGCTGGTCGAACGGATCGACGCTTCCGAATGCACCACTCATCAACAGGATGTCGGGGCTGGACTTGTCGCGGATCTGCCCGATCACATCGCGAATCGACGCGAGGTCGTCACGCTGGCTGATGCCCCCGATGATGACGAGGTCGGGATCGTGGTCGAGCACGAACTTCTGCACCCGTCCGGGTCCCTTGTACCACCAGCAGCCCGTCGAGCCGCGCACAGAGGTAACCTTCTCGATCCGACAATTGGGATGGCGCTGCATCAGCACAAGGTCCCACGCCGAGCGGCTGGTGTCGTTGACGATACTGTCGCCCAACATGACGATCCGCAGGAGGCCGCCCTTGGCAAGTCGCTCTCTGGTGCGGCCCAATCGGTCCCAGCGGTTGGCCGAAGGGCTGTAACATAGCGGTGGCATCTGCGCGTAGGCCGCCTCGATTTGTTCGAGCGTTCTTTCATTCTGGCGGAGAATATAACCGTCGTCGGCGGCCGCTGCCGATGCAGCGGCCAGCAGCGAGAGCAGGACCACATGTTTCTTCGAGAGCATTGCACCATTCCTTATCTACAGCGGGCGAATCCAGATGTTGCGAAAGCGGACCGGGTTGTTATGGCTCATCAGGCCGAGTGGCCCGGGCCCGACGGGGC
This sequence comes from Planctomycetota bacterium, assembly GCA_012719085.1. Taxonomy (GTDB): domain Bacteria; phylum Planctomycetota; class Phycisphaerae; order Sedimentisphaerales; family Anaerobacaceae; genus Anaerobaca. The sequence goes on along the minus strand of JAAYBA010000051.1, from coordinate 20,140 downwards.
CGCGATACGGCGGTATGTTGCGATGGCCGGTCGGGCCGTAGATCTCCTGGTTGTGGTGGACCAGAAGGCCGTTGTGCAGCATCGTGATATAGGCGGGCTTGACGAGCCTGTCGCCTTCGAAGACGGGGGCGAAGAAGATGATGTCGTAGCTCTGCCACTGCCCGGGCGGGCGGCAAGCGTTGACCAGCGGCGGCGTCTGGCCATAGACGCTCGCGGCCTGACCGTCGGGATACAGCAGCGTTTGGTAGGAGTCATAAATCTGAATTTCGTACAGACCCATCAGCATCACGCCGTTGTTGCCGCGGTCCGACCAGTCGCCGATCGGCGGGTCCGGCGTCTGCCACTCCAGATGAAGCTGGCAATCGCCGAACGATTCCTTCGTCCGCAGGTGGCCCGAAACGGCGATCAGCTCGCCGTCCTCGATCTTCCAGTCCGAGGCGTTCCACTTCGACAGGTCCGTCCCGTCGAACAGGACCGTCGCATCGGAGGGCGCGCGGCCCCGCGAGCCCGGCGTAACGACCGGCGGCGCGGGGCGGTCCGGGTCGTGCACGTGATATCCGCACCAGGGCAGAACGGGCGTGTCCTTGTATCCGAAGATGCCGGAACCGTCTCTGGCCTTGACCAGTTCGGCCGCGATGGCACGGCTGGCAACCCACAAACAACAGATTACGACGAGTGCGATGACGGCGGCGAAAGCGGTGCGGCGACGATTCATGGCCCATCCTTTCCTGTGTCGGCTTGCCTCAACCTCGCGAGGCAGATCCAGCGAATGCTTGTCCGGCGGCTCGGACCCCACGGGGCACTATAGCGGGAATGGTCCGGCCCGGCAAGGTTTCAACGTCCGCGGGCAACGCCGACGGTGATGCGCCCATCGAGTCGGTCCGGTGGCGATCGAGGACTGTGACGCCACGACAGGAACGAATGGCCCCCATTGCAGGGGGCCAGGAGACCGGAGAGGGCGGGATTCGAACCCGCGGTAGGGGTTTATACCCCTACGACGGTTTAGCAAACCGTTGCCTTCAGCCACTCGGCCACCTCTCCAAACCGTCAGTCAAGCAGTGTACACGGTCAGGCCGTCCTCTGCAAGCAGATAAATCGCGGTTCTGCGGATTTTGCCCGAGCCACGTGATTGTCCATGGTGGCATCCGGCCTTTGGTTCCGAAAAAATACGTACTTTCCACACTTGACGCGGTATTGGACGCCAGGCTATAGTGCTGACGGTGTCGACACAACCACATCTCGTTGCCTTCGTCGCCATGCGATGAGGTTGGAGCCCTGACGGAGGAAGGGGCTGTCGGGCTTCGATCCGCGAGGACGCCGCGTTGACGGCTGTCGTGCGGACCGTTGCCGCGAACCGAGGCTGATCGGCCAGACGCTTTGTGCTGTCGTGGGTTGTGTAATGGTTACCGGCATCGTCGCTTGCCGACGAGTTACACCTTGCTGTTCACTTGGGTTGGCCAAAAGTGGAGGCTCTTAGAGCCGTTTCATCTTATGGGGTTGCGGGATCGTCTTCCCGCAACCTTTTTTTATTGCACCATCACCCACAGACGCTCGTCCCGCCTTCCATCGCAGGCATGGCTCCCGGCAGAAATGAGATAGAAATACGTAGTTCCCACAATTGACAGCACAATTTGGGCCCTTGAGAATAGGCCCTCAATCTGCGGGTGCAAACCGACTCTTTGTGAGCAGTTTTCAATGGACTGAATTCGAGGCACCTCGCAGTGGGGAGACAAGGGTGATGAAGAGAAGTGCTTTACCATCCTTCCGTCTCCCTTTTTCGTTTTCGTGTGGGATCTGTCAGGATGGAGTGTGCAGGCTAAATCATCCGGCGGCTGCGCAGCAGCGCCACGACGATCAGGCCGATGGAGGCCAGCGCCAAGGCCCCTGATGCAGGGACCACACGCGGCGTCGCCATCATGACGCTGTAGATGGCGGTGTTGTCCATCACGCCGGCGATCCATTCGCTGTTGCTGCCCCAGCCATAGATAGGAACGTTGGCGCCGGTGTGTCCCGGAGTGCTCCAGGTGACGTCGGGGTACTGACCGGCCCCCATGCCGGCCAGTACATCCAGTCCCCCGGTCTCATGATCGGCCGTCACGAGAATCAGCGTGTTCGAAGGCCCTGCACTGGCGGCCCAGTCCATCGCCGTCTGAACCGCTCGGGAAAACTCGATCGTCTCGTGAATCATCCGGGTCAGATCGTGGCTGTGTGCCGCCCGGTCGATTCGACCGCCCTCGACCATCAGGAAGAAACCCATCGGATTGTTGTCGAGGATATCCAGCGCCGCCGCCGTCATCTCAGACAGATGCGGCTCGGCCGTCGCCTCGGTCCGGTCGTACTCGTAGGTCATGTTGCCGGCGGCAAACTGACCCGAGACAGAAGTTGTGCTGTCGGTGTTCAGCCCCTTGAGTTGGGCGGCATCTTTGACAACGGTATAGCTGGCGGCAGTTGCCTGCGATTCGGAGAGGTACTGACTGCCGCCGAACAGGACATTCGGCCGGGTCTGCTGGAGGTAGTCCTGAACGATCCCGGCCGAGTTGTATCTCGAAGGTTTGTGCGCCGCAAAGGCAGCCGGCGTGGCATGACTGATGTCGGTGGTCGTCACGAGACCGGTTGCCTTGCCTGCCGCTGCGGCGTGCTCGAGAACAGTGGGCAACTCATGGCCGTCGCCAGGGTAGGCGACGCTGATTACGCCGTTGTTGGCCTTGCGGCCGGTGGCCATTGCCGTGGCGGAGGCGGCAGAATCGGTGATGGCCGAGTCGGCCGAGTGCGTGGTGACTTGCGCCTGATTGGGAAATGCCTCGAACGACAGCGTTCCGGAGGCCCCGTGGGCGTAGAGTCCCGCCGCCGCCACCTGGTTGTAGCCCATGCCGTCGCCAATGAAGAGGATGACGTTGGTGGGCATCGCCTCCCCGGGCCGCGCAAGCCACAGGCCCAATACGAGAAGCCACCCGGCAAAATGTCGAAATGCAGGTTCATCCCTGAACATGTGTACCCCCAGTGGTGCTGGTGTTTGAACTACGCCTGGAGGGGTTCGAACCCCCAACCTTCGGTTCCGTAGACCGACATCGAAAAACGATAACCCCATTACAAACAAAGAACTTACGTCGCCACGCAAAAGCGACTTGGCGTCAATCTTGGCGCGATTCCCCGAATTAGCCACCCTGATCGGCCGATGGCCGAGCCTGCCGGAAGGTCTCCGCGCTCAAATTCTGGCGAGCGTGACGGAGGGACGCAGATGAGACGACGAACGGCCGCGAATCGCTTCTGTACCTGTGGAGCCACGCTCAAGAAACGACGCCGGTACTGTGACATCTGCCGAGACGCCCGCAAGCGTGGAGCAAAGGCCGAATACGAACAGCGACGCCCCGGACGTTCCCACCACGTCTCAGGCTTGCCACAGAATCCCGCAGAAGGGCTCTATATGGCCTCAGGAGACGGGGCGATAGTTAACATGACCAACGGGTCGGGTCCGGCGAAGTTCGCACTCATAGGGGCACAATAGCAATGGCGAAGAAATCCAGCACGAAGAAGGCCGAGCACCCTGCGAAACAGCGAGACGAGTCGTACGAGGTGGGCCCCGGCCGACCACCCAAGGAACATCAGTTCCGGCCCGGCCAGTCCGGCAACCCCAAGGGCCCGCCGAAGCACAGGACCCAACTGTGGAGCTACTTCTGCCGGTACATGCGCATGACCGACGCCCAGCTCGACAAGCTCGACCGATCCAAGCTCACCCAGGCCCAGCGGACCGCGCTGAAGCTGGTCGAGCAAGGCACCTCGGGCGACAAACCCGAGTGGGAGCGGATGGCCCGGTACGTCGTGGATCGCGAGGAAGGCAAGGCAGCCGAGCATCTGGTCATCGACCGAGAGAACGACCTGACCGACGACGAGTGCGAGCATTTGAGGGAGCTGATCCGGAAGAACCATGGCAGCGACACTGACGAATGACCAGATCCGCTATGCGGGCAAGAAGATTCTCCTGTACCAGCCCCGGCCGGCGGCAAAGCTGTTCCACCAGAGCCGGGCGAAGAACCGATGGCTGTTCGGGGGCAATCGCCCTATCCACCATAGGCAATTGGTCGTCATGGCCGACGGCACGCGCAAGACAATGGCCGATTTGCAGGTGGGCGACCGTGTCCTGGGCTACGACTTGACGACTGGCCGAGCCGCCCCGACATCCGTACTGGCGAAGTTCGACAATGGCGTCGTGGACTGTTATGAGGTCCGGTTCAACGACGGCGGCAGTGTCCGGGCCGCCGGGACGCATCCGTTCCCCGTCAGAGCCAGGAGCGGCAAGACGTACGTTACGCACGGCGTCTTGCGGCACGTGAAGCCGACCAGGGTATACCTCGCGGACCTCGTGTCCCGGTTGGGCAATTCAGTGTCGAAGCGTCCACGGATGATATCGCCTTCCGTTGTCGATTTCGAGTGCGACGAAGGGCTGCCCATCGACCCCTATTCCCTGGGTTGCCTGCTGGGTGATGGGAGCCTGTCCGCCAGAGGCCTCAAGATCACTTCACCGAACCCGGACGTTGTGAACAGGGCCATTCGGGGGGTTGGGAAGCTCATTGGCGGGGCAGCGACGTACACGAAGTCGGGTACGCACTGCCTGGACTACGGGCTGAACGGATCGTGGCGACTTCGCGAAGCCCTTGCTGCGATGGGCTTGCTGGAGGCGAAATCGGGAACAAAGTTCGTGCCCCTGCTGTACATGCGAGCGTCTGTCGAGAACCGGGAACAACTGCTGGCCGGTCTCGTTGACACGGATGGCAGCCGCAATGAGTTCACGAGTAAGTCGAGCCGGTTGGCCCGGGGCTTTGCGACGTTGGTCCGCTCTCTCGGCGGCAAGGCGACCGTCAGCGCGTCCCGCAAGCAGTGCTGCAACACCGGGGCGTGGGGCGACTACTGGCGGGTGTACTGGCGACTCGAAAGGCGGCTGCCGCTCTGCCTGACGTACAAGCAATCTCCGCCGAGCAAACGGGCGGTGGACTATACCAACAGGGTCATCCGGAGCATCGAGCCGATAGGCCGGTGCCAGACCTACTGCATCGAGGTCGCCCACCGGGACCATTGCTTCCTGCTGGATGATTTCGTGGCGACGTGCAACAGCGGCAAGAGCGAGGCCAACATCGGCTTCGACCTCTGTTCGTTCGCCCTGGGCCTGCATCCGCACCGCCGGACACCAAAGAACGCCACCATCTGGGCAGCCGCCAACACGTGGGACCTGGTCGGCAAGCTGCTCTGGATGGAGAAGATTCAGGCGTACCTGCCGATGAGCCAGATTGTCTCCATCGTCTGGCACAACAAGGGCGCCGAGATCCCCAAGGAGCTTCGGCTTCGCAACGGCAATCGGATCGAGTTCAAGGCCTACGAGCAGGGCCGCAAGGTCTTCGAGGGGCGGGCCATTGACGCATTCTATGGCGATGAGCAGTGCAAGAGCGATGCGGAGGGGGTCTGGCAGGAGATTCAGGCCCGTCTGCTCGACAAGGGCGGCTTCAGCGCCCAGAGCATGACGCCGATTCTGTATCAGCCGTGGTTGGAGGATCGCATCAAGGACCTGCCGGATACCGACGCCGTCTTTTACGCCGACCTGAACGACAACCGCAGGAGCCGAGGCGGATACGTCGCGGACGCCGAGATCGAGGCCATGATCGCCGAATGGCCGGAAGAGGTTCAGGAGACGCGGATCAAAGGCCACTTTGCCGCCTTCCTGGGCGCCGTCTACAAGCTGTTCAACCGCGACCCGCACGTCGTCAAGCCCTTCGAGATTCCCGCCGATTGGCCCCGGTGGCGCTCCATCGACTGGGGGTTCAACAACCCGTTCTGTTGCCTGTGGCTGGCCCAGGACCCGGATCGACGCTGGTACGTCTACCATGAGCACTATCAGGCCCGAGAGACGCTGGCCTACCATGCCGAGCGGATCAAACAGATCAGCGGGCGAGAGCGCTACCGAGCCACCTGGGCCGACCACGATGCACAGGACCGCTACGAGTTCGAGAACCTGGGCATCAAGACCACCCCGGCGCGCAAAGACGTTCACCTGGGGATCGAGGCGGTGCAGACGACGTTGAAGGTCCAGGGCGACGGCCGGCCGCGACTGTTCATCTTCGATACCTGCAAGCACACCATCCAGGAGATGACCGGCTACCGCTGGGCCGAAGGGACCGAGACCCGCGACGCCAAAGACGAACCGTTGAAGGTCAACGACCATGCCTGTGACGCCCTGCGATACGCCATCTTCGGCGTCGAGGGGCCGTCATACTTCGCCAACTCTGACTTGCGTTAAGGAGATCAATCGTGGACCGTGAAAAACTCAGGACCCTGCCTCTGGGCCATGCGTGGACACCGCAGACCCTTCAGCAACACTTTGCCGCGGTCGTGGGCGGCGTGGCGTATCCGGGGCGGCGTCCGGGCCACGCGATCGTGGTCGGTCTGTGCCATCCGAGGGACAGGGACGATTTCGAAGCGCACGTGCTCGACGAAAGCGAGAGCGAGGACTTGGGCGCCCTGCTGCGGGCCTGCCGGGCATTGGGCAAGCGATACCGCCCAGCCGGAATGGGGCTGTACGACCTTTTCCGCTGGATCGGGGACGGCAAGCACGTCGGGGCCCGAGAGATCGTCTATCGGCTCAATGGCGAGCCGGGCAACGAGTACAATCGCCTGAGCATCGGATCCACGACGATGCTCGACGATCCGACGCCGTACCTGAGCATCTTCGCCCTGCTGTCGGACTTGACCAGGCCCGAGACGAAGCGGCTGTACCTGCACGGCTCCCAGGTGCAGCTCGCGATGCACGAAATTCCGCGCGATGAAGTCGCCGAAACGAAACTCGGGACAGCCCCGGGCATCGAGGCCCTGGGGTTCGTGATCCAGGGTTTGCGGGAGGAAGCAGCGATGATTTGGCATCGCATGGTGCATCCTCACGACGATGATGAGGTGGTTAATTGGTGAGGACCCCCGAGGCCCCGCCGCGATCCCTGGGCCGCGATGAGAATGGGCACCGGAGACGGCAAGCCCGGTGACTCCAGGGGAAGCGGGAAGCTGCTCAGCGCATTGTGCGATAGGGGCCCTCTGCCATTGTGGTAACCGCGAGAATGGCCAATATCCACGCTGCTATGGTCGCGATGGACAGTAGAACGACAAGGCATCCAACCGTGAAGCGAGGCGGATGGGGGCGTTCTTCTTGCGCCGGTACCGAGCAAAGTTTCTCTTTGATCGCGCGACACGTCTTGCTTTTCAGCTTGGCCTCTGTGGTCGATCTCCATACGACGAGAATAGCCAGGATGCAGGAAGCAATGCCCATCGCACCGAGAATGACTATCTGGAGTTGGCTTCCGTCCTCATCCTTCATCGCCTGTGAAAAAGTCAGACCGGTCAGGCCAAACAGGAGCATGGAGGACACAACCATCATGCAGGCGATAGTCCACCCGGTTCTCAGATGTTGTTCTGTGGAGTTCTGTGCTCTTGCCCATTCGCCTAGCACGATCTGTTCTTCTCGGGAGAGGTTCTCGTTTGCCATACAGCACTCCCTTTCAAAGACGTTCGTGACCGGCGAAGTGTATCAGCCCCCGGCTGGCAATCTCACCTCGTATGTCAGTTTGCCCCGAGTTTCTTTGTCAAGCAACGTAAGACGAAAAGCCCCATTGAACTCTGATTTAGGCACAAAGACTATCCGGTTCAGAGTCGTGTATGGCTGAATCACCGTCTCGTTAACTCCCTTTGAGGAGTAGTCAGCGTCGAGTTTTTGGTTGGCCTGCGATGAGCCAACACCGTCTGCCACAGCTGGGACCAACAATGGCCAGATGATTAGCCCCGGTACACCATAGATGAGCGCTCGTCCCACGGTGCTTGTGTGAACATACCGCGCGACATCTTCAGGCGGAGCGAGAGGAACGTTCAAGGACTGGGGAGACAGAAGTAGGTAGGCCTTGGTCTCGTTTTGGATGCATATCTGTACGGGCTGATATCCTTTGGCCAGTACGTTGCGGCCGAGATATCGCTTGCACTCGTACGCCGAAAACGCCTTGCAGGCAACGGTGACGTCATTGTGATCCTCAGAGTATGGGGCAAATTCGGGCTGAAGGATCGGCAGTGCAGTGGCTTTGTAGTTTGCACAACCGGAACCAAAGGCTGTCACAAGCAGCAACAGATACAGTGCGCCCCTCATGCTCTATCTCCCTTCCAAGAACGTTGACAAAGTACATCTGTCCGTATTCGCCGCTCGCCCTCGCTCCGTGGTGTGTGGGCTTCGACGGCGTTCGTTGTAGACCTTCGCTCCCGGAAAATCAAGAATCTTGGCAGATTTTCTTTGAACCCCACGCCGGAAGAGGCGATAATATGGGTATGCTAAACACTCGATCACATCTTCGAACCAGTTCACAATTCATGGCCGGGGCGGGTCCAACCGTAAGGCGACCGCGCATCGAGTGTGCGTGCATACCCCCGGCCGCTTTTTTCAAAGGAGAAGTACCATGCGAAACACTCAAACCACCCCAAGTAGCGAGACAGTAGAGGCGCAGGAGCGGACCTGCACCACGGGAATCGAGAAGCTGGACGAACTGCTCAGCGAACTACCGCTTCCCGATCTGGCGGCGATCCACGGCTGTACGCAGGCGGCCGTCCGTCTCCCATCCCTGGGCAAGAGGATCGTGGCCTACACCGCCGATCTGCTCGACAGAAAGCGCCAGCAGGGGCAGATCGACATCGAGTCGGAGCGGCTGCCCATTGAGACCTGGGGGGCTTTCCTGGCCGGCATCGACGCCGGGACGGATGATGGCCGAGAGATCGGCGCCGTCGATCCCGGTGCTTCCGCGCAACGGCGGTTCTCCATCGACAAGGCCCATGCCGACTTTGCTCCCGTAGCAGTCTGGCTGACACGTCGCACGTTCCGCGAAAAGCTGACCGCCGTTCTGCTGACGGCATTGGTCATGCACGAAAACGCGCTCAAGAGCCACGCCTGCTACGATGGGGACGCCGGCAATGACCTCCTTCGCGACTGGGAGGCCGATCTGGCCGAGACGCCGGACGATACCACGGAAGACGCCTACATTCGCGGCTACACCAACGCCCTCCTGTCCTCTGGCGTGTGACGATGGATCGGGCCCCACGGGCGTTTTGTACGCAGAATCTCGATAGTCTGTACAGAACGCCCGTGAGGGGCTGCGGTAGGGTATCGAAAGCATGCGGAACGGTGTACAAAACGGGAGGCACATCATGAGCATCGACCGAACCAAGTATCTCGATGAAGCGGAAGTGAAGCAACTGCGGACCGTCACCGAGGCCCAAGCCATCGTCGATCTTCGCGCTGGACGGGTCAACGGGCCCTTGGCGTGGATGGTGGTTGACATCGCTCTGAGCACCGGCCTGAGAGTCTCTGAGATCGCCGCACTGACCGTCGAGAACGTGAACCTCAAGCGGGGTAGCCTGACAGTCCATCGGGCCAAGAAACGGCGCCAGAGCGGCCCAGAGACCCTGGCCATTGGCAAGGAACTGGTGGACCACCTGAGAGCCTATCTGACGTGGAGATCGGCCCGTGTGAGCGACCTGGGGCTGCCTGCCACCAAGGGACCGCTGTTCGTGGGTGGACGCGGGGCCCTGACCGCACAAGGGCTGCAACGCATCTGGAAGAGTGCCGTCAAGCGGGCCGGATTACCGAAGGAACTGAGCATCCACTGCGCCCGCCACACGATTGCGGTGGCGTTGCTCAAGCGCACCGGCAACCTTCGCCAGGTGCAGAAGCAACTTGGGCACAGCAGCCCGGCGATCACCGCCAACATGTACGCCGATGTCAGCTTCGAGGACATGCAGCAGGGCGTCTCCGGTTTGTACGCCACCGCTTGAACGAATCGGCTTACGTGTTACAATACTTCTCGGATATCCTGGGCGGTCTGGCGATGCGGGTTTCCCTCACCGTTGGCCCCGTCGCCGGACCGCCCGCCTGTCGAACAACGGTGAGAGTATGAAAGAGACGCATCAAGACTGGCCTCGTGTTCTTGACGAGGTGGGGTTGCAAATCCAACTGGCTATGACCCCAGTACTGCGCCAGCAGATCGAAAGCGGCATCGTTCCCTTTGCCCAACGGTGTAACCACCGCGACAACGCGATTCAACGGGCAAAAGACGCCAAGAAGGCCCATTTCGAAAAGGTCAAACGCGAGCCTGACTTGCAGGAGTCCAATTATCGAGCGCCGCACGCAGACTGGGAATGGGATTCTTCCTACCTGGCCGAGATCGTCTGTCAACCGCCGGTGAGCAAGATCGCTTACGTAGAAGACGGACGTGAACAGGAGTACGACTGCGAGCGGTATTCCTGCTGGCTGATGCCGGCACGCCTCGGCAAGGATCTTATGGCGACTCTCGATGAGAATGCCGATAGGCAGGCCATCGCCATCGTCGAATCGCAGCTTTGCACACTTGCCTCTGAACAAATGGCACAAGATTGGATCGTGGTCCCGCGCCAGTGGTGGACGTATTTGGAGATCCCCAAGAGCCAAGTCGTAGGCTGTTGGCGCCCTACATTGGATCCGATCCCGCCAGACCCCTGCGAAGACTGGCTGCTGTCATCGTTACGGGGACCGATAGCGATAGGCAGGCTCGGTGACGAAGAACTCCATATACCACACGGCGCGATCGACAGGACGGCGGTCCCGCCACTGGCCGATGAAGCGTGCGAAATGGAGCGGAACTACGTTATCGTCGCAGCCCTGCATGATCGGGTAAACCACACGGAACAGATCAGCGCCGGTGTATGGCCCAGCGAACTCCTGTTGAAGGTCATAGCCAGCCTTGAGCAGGGCTGGGGGCATGGTCTGACGGAGCGGTTTATCAAGTCTGCGTGGATCGTGGTGCATCAGAGTGTTCCGAAACGCCCGGACCGACCGCCCCGGAAAGCAGGACCAGGGCGTAAACGCCTGTCAAGCAAGGAAGCAGCGAGACGCCAAAGCCTCAAGGTAGCCTGGGAACAGGCCAGAGATTGCGGGGTACCCAAGGCTGACTTCTGTGCTGACAACGGTTGCGGTGTAGCCGACTTGGACAAGGTACTTGACTGGGCCCGTCGGCAGTGAAACCCTCCCAGAAGCATTCGGAATAATCGGGGAAAATTCATGTCTCCGCACTAGCTTTCCGCGTATTCTCTCTATTTTTTGTTTCGCAGGAAATTCCCCCTCACGCTTTGATATGCGCGATGAGGTCCCCATTCGCATTCGGGAAAAATCGGGGAAAATGCAATTGCCCCTGCGCGGCGTGTATCCTTTCTTCCAGTAAGATGCTTGGTCGAACTACGGACTGAAAGGGTCTACAATGCTTGTCTTAACTACCGGGCAGATCGCCGAACAAATTGGAACTGATCGGGATCGGGTCGCCTACGCTATTCGCAAGGCTCGCGTCGAACCGGTCGGTCGAGCGGGGATGGTTCGCCTATTTCCTCAGAGCGCCGTGGGGGTGGTACGAGATTTCCTGGCCGCGAAGCGAGAAAGCCGCGCCCTCCTGTCAACGTCACGACAAGGAGGCCGGGCATGATCTGCACGCGCAAAATAAAAGCCGCCGGGCGGGCGGCCACGACGGCGACGACAACTCGATCCAAATCGTATCGCATACCATCCTGCCTGTCAACCCGAAAAGCGGATGCAGGTCCCGCGCTCGGTGCTCTACTCGTGTACCTACTCGGTCGCGACCTCCCCGTCCAGGAACGTCGGACTGGGTGGGCCCTGGCCGAGAAGTGGGCCGACGAACTGGTAGACGCGAAACACGGCCTTCTTGTGGGGACGGCCTGATGGCGAAGAATGGCGTAACCTTCATCCGAATCCCGGTTCACCTGCTCGCCCTGGGCCTGCGGTCCGCTCACGAACTGGCGCTGGTGGGACTGGCTGTGGGCTTCAACGGCAAGGGCGTCCGGATGAGCAATTCGGAACTCGCCCGACTGCTTCAGATGGACCGGAGACACGTACCCCGGCTAGTCGGTCGCCTGGTGGGTCAGAAATACCTCCGCATCGAAACCCGCGATGGCCGCCGGATCATTCATCCGACCGACACCATTCTGGTGCCACCCCCTGACACCAATCTGGTGACGAAGTGGCACCAAAGTGGTGACGAGGTGACACCAGATCTACCATGCCCATCTATAACTGAAGTAACTGAAGGAACTGAAAAGAGGCGCGCACGCAGAACCACGAAGGCCCAAGACGCCCAGGTTGCCGTCGTCTTCGAGCATTGGAATACCTACGCGGGTCGCTCCGTCGAGAAACCCGACGGCAAGGGGGGTACCAAGGGGGTTCGGTGGCAGGGGCACCGGCAACTGAGCAAGGACAAGCGGATTGCCATCCAGCAAGCTTTGCGGGACTACCGCCCCGAGGACATCCAGGCCGCGATCGACAACTACGCAACCATCCTGCTCGGGCCGGAGTACTTCTGGACCTATGCGTGGCCGCTGACTGACTTCTTGACCCGAGGCGATGAGCGCCACAAGGGGGCTCCCCGAAAATGGTGGCAGTTCTTGCCGGACAATTTCGACGCCAACCGCTACCGCCGGAGGGATGCCGCCGAGCCGGCCACGGTCGGGGCGGCGCTGGGGTGCGGGCCCTGCGATGAAGCCGAGGGAATCCGTATGCTTCAGGAAGCTGGGTTGTGGAGGGGTGAGCAATGACGCAAACGCGAGAACAACAGCGCGAACGAACCGAACGGGGGCCCCTGGTCGAGGCCATGAGGATTGCGGGGTGCGAGGTGGCGAACGACCGACGCATTCGATGTCCGTTCCACCAGGACCATCACGCCAGCGCGGAGATCAAGGCTGGCAAGGACGGTGTTTGGCGGTTTCGGTGCTATGCCGCGACATGCGGATTCTCCGGCGACGTGTACGACGTGCGGGCGAAGATCGAAGGGAAGGCGGTCGGCGACGTGTTGACCGAGGCCAGGGATGATGATCGGCGGCCTGCATCGTGTCCAACACGGAAGCCTGAGCCGGCGCCCGTCGCGACCGACGAGCCGAGGCGTTATGCGAGCATCGAGGCGGTCACGCGGCGACTTCCGGGGCTTGAGGGCGTCTGGGTCTGGCGGGACACCGACGGAGAACTTGTCGGCTGGACGATCCGCTACCGACGACCGGGCGAATCGAAACGTATGCTCCAGGCGAAACCCGATGACGACGGCGTAGTGCTCAAGGGCCCGCAGCCGCCCTGGCCTCTGTTGTACCTGCCGAAGATCCTGGCGGCCCATATCGTGATCCTGTGCGAGGGCGAGCCGAAGGCCGACATTATCAACGCGGTCGGTCTGGCGGATGTGGCCGGGACGTCGATCCTGGGCGGAGCGGGACCCCAAAAGGAGCTTTTGACGGACGTGAAGTCGCTACGGGGGCCGAAGGTGGTCATCCTGTGGCCCGACGCCGACGAAGGCGGTATCGCGTTCATGCGGGCTATGGCGGAACGACTCTGGGGACTCTACCCAAGGCCTGACATTCTCTGGATCGATCCGGCAGCGCTGGGCCTGGCGGGTAAACAGGACGTTGTGGACTTCCTCCGCGACGTCCCCGAAACAGAGCGGCGGCAGCGGTTGCAGGACGCCATCGACATCGCCGAGCCGTGGCGATCAACGCGGCCGACGCTGGCGGCGGGGGTCCGGCAGAACACGGAGGATATCATCTCCGGCAAGCTGGCCGATGCGCCGCTAGCCTTCGAACAATTGCGTGTCCTGAGTCGTGCGACGGCGTCGGGAATCGTCACGCTGCTGGCGGGGCCGGGTGGGTCGGTCAAGACGTGGCTATTGCTGCTACAGACGATGATCTGGTTCGACAGGGACATCTCGTTTGCCTACCTGGGCCTCGAAGAGGATCGGACGTACTGTCTGGAGCGTATCCAGGCGATCCAGGAAGGCAATATCGAGCTGCTGAACCCCGATTGGGTAAAGGAACATCCTGACGAGAAGCGGGCAGCCGATGATCGGCAGGAGGCCTACTTGCACGCGCTAGGCCAGAGCCTTTTCGATGCGCCGAACGACGCGATGACGCTGCCTCAAATTGCGGAGTGGATCCGACGAAGAGCCGCTGAGCGGCGGCGGATCGTCGTTGTGGACCCGGTGACGGCGGTCGCGCCCGTCAAGGACTGCTACATCGCCGACCGGCAGTTTGTCACGGAGGTCAAGACGATTGCCCGATTGACCAACACGACGATCATCTTGGCCACACACAGGCGCAAAGGCGGGACCGGGTTCGGCCTGGATGACCTTTGCGGCGGCGCGGCCTACTCTCAACTGACTCAGTGCATTCTGTGGGTCGAACCTCATCGACCGCCCAGGGAGGTGATGGCGCTGTCCCCGGCCGGGCGGTCACACGCGACAATCAACCTGAGCATTCACGTTGCCAAGGCCCGCAAAGCAGCAGGCGCCGGCAAATCCATCGGCATTTGCATCGACTGGCCGCACGCGGCCTTTAGGGAATCGGGCGTTGTTTTGAAGGGATCGGGCAATGACTGAGGTTTGTCTGACCTGCCCACGATGGATGGGCATCGAGATCATCAAAGCGGCTGGCCTGCCGGAGAGTCTGGGCGACCTGTGGGTGGTCGAGGCCTTCATCGACGGCAACGGGACCACCACGTACAACGTCGAGCGGCTGGGCGTCGTGCTGGCGGCGAATGATCTGCAAATCGGGCGGGGCCAGCAAACCGCCTACATCCCGTTCGCCTTGTGCCGCACGCGGACTCATGCCCAAGAGACCATCGACCGCATGAAGCGCAAGCAGGCGACTCTGGCGGCACTGAATGAACCGAGGGACGAATCAGGCGAAGACCTGGGCGTCACCATCTGCATGGAGGCCGACGTTGCCGGCGAAGGGGTGCCGGTATGACCAGACCAACCGACCACAAGCAGCGGATCATCCGGGCCATCGCCGACTTCCAGCAACGCCGGTCCGCAGCCGGAAAACAAGGACGCCGTCGTAGCCTCCACCAGCGTAGGAAGACGCCCAAGGGTCGTAGTGGGTTGGCAAGAAGAACCTGAATCGAATTGATGCAGAAGATGGATCGAACCAGCGACAATCTGACCGCATTGCTCTTGGGTGCCGAGCAGGCCGCGAACCTTCTGGGCATCGGCGAGCGGTTCTTCTGGTCGATGCACAGTTCCGGCGAACTCGGTCCCTTGCCAATTCGCCTGGGGAAGCGTACGCTGTGGAGCCGGTTCGAGTTGACGGAGTGGGTCCGGGCCCGTTGCCCCCGGCGTGAGCAATGGATCGAATCAAGAGGTGATTGCCATGCGGCTGTTTAAGCCAACGTATCGAGACAAGAAGACAGGCCAGCAGCGCCAGGTCAAAAAATGGTGGATCGAGCTACGCGACCATCGCGAGATCGTGCGCCGCTTCCCGGCCTTCGTGGACAAGGGGCGCTCCCACGTGTTCGGCCTGCAAATCGAGAAACTCATTGAACGTCGCATGGGGAACCAGCAGCCCGACGCAGACTTGTCCCAGTGGCTGGAGCGCGTCCCGCCGAAACTGGCCGAACGGTTCGTCCAGATCGGCCTGCTCGATTCCGCCCGAGCGGCCGGAGGCAAGCCCCTGTCGCACCACCTTGAGGACTTCCGGCAATCCCTGTCGGCCAAAGGCGACACCGCCAAACAAGTCCAGCAGGTCACCCGCCGTGCTGGTAAGATCCTCGAAGGTTGCGGCTTCAAGGTCTGGACCGACGTACGAGCCGACCGTGTCGAGCGGTATCTGGCGGATCTGCGAAACGGTGGTCTGTCCGCCCAAACGAGCAACTTCTACCTTCAGGCCGTGCAACAGTTCGCCCGGTGGATGGTGCAGAATCGACGGGCAAGTGAATCTCCGTTGGCCCACCTGAAGCGCCTGAACGTCCAGGCGGACCGCCGACACGACCGGACCCACCTGGAGGTCGATGAGGTCCGCAGATTGCTTCAGGCCACGCGAGAGGCCCCGGAACGGTACGGCATGGGCGGACTCGAGCGGGCCCTGCTCTATCAGGTGGCCGTCGAGACCGGAATGCGGGCCAATGAGTTGCGAACCCTCAAGGTGGCATCGTTCGACCTGGCGCAATGCACGGTTACGGTGGTTGCCGCCTACTCCAAGCACCGCAAGGAAGACACCCTGCCGCTTCGCCCCGAGACCGCCGAGGTCCTCAAGGACTTCTTTGCCGGCAAGACGCCCGGCACCAAGGCGTTCGGTGGCCGGTTTAAGAAACTCACAGACAAGACCTCCAAGGTGATCGAGGCGGACCTGACCGAAGCGGGAATCAGCTACCAAGACGAGGCGGGCCGCTTTCGTGACTTCCACGCCCTCCGACACACAACAGGGTCTTGGCTGGCTGCCAATGGTGTGCATCCCAAGGTGGCCCAGGCCATCATGCGGCACAGCGACATCAATCTCACGATGTCGAAGTACACGCACACGCTTCGAGGTCAGGAGCATGAGGCCGTGGCGAAGCTGCCCGACCTGTCCGCGCCCGAGCCGCAAGCCCAGAGAGCAACCGGCACAGATGGACGCAATGTCACCACCCCATCTGACTTGGCGTCTGACTTGGCGTTTTCAAGTGCAGGCAAGTGCACCCAACCACAGGGAAGCGCAGAGAACACCCCCACTGGCGATGTCGAAAACGGGGTTTGCATTACGCCTGGAGGGGCTCGAACCCCCAACCTTCGGTTCCGTAGACCGACGCTCTATCCAATTGAGCTACAGGCGCAATATTCCTTACGCGGTCGCACTATAGCGGCATGGCAGCGAGGCTGTCAAGGGTCTGTGCGAAAAATCACAAGGCCATTCGGGGCAGGTCAGGGGTCGCAGGGGGATGGTTCCCATCGCAGGCGGGGGTAGCTCTGGTCCTCGCAGATTGCCCAGGTCCGGGTGAAATCCCAGTCGACGAAGCTGGCCTGCTGTTTCATCCGGCCATCGGCCAAAGGCGTGCCGAGGCCGTTGTCGAGCCCGCCGGGCGGAGGGGCCAGGAAATAGCAGCCGGCGATCCGGGAGAATTGCAGGTCTCTGCCGACGAGAGGGCCGGCATGTCGGGCGGCGCCGGCATTCATTACGCGCCCCGCGGCGTAGCAGCCGGAGATGGTCCCGCTGTAATTGAAGCCCACCAATCCTCCGACGCGCGTCTGCGCGGAAACGGCCGAAAGGTCGGCGGTGGCGTAGCTGTCGGCGACGATGCCCTGTCGATTCGAGCCGACGATGCCGCCGACAGCGAGACTGCCCGCTCCGGCTGCGACGGTCCCCTTTGCGCAGCAACCGACGATGTAGCCCGCATTGGTCCCTGCCACTGCGCCGATGTTCGTGGCGTCCTCGGTGGTCGCAATCGACACGTCGTCCAGGCCGAGGTCGTAGACCCACGCGCCGCTCTCGATCCGCCCGAACAGGCCGCAATCGGTCGCGGCGGCGCCCTCGATGGTCAGGTTCGCGATGCGCCGACCGTTGCCGTTGAAGTACCCGCGCAGGACCGGGACCGGGGCGCGAGCCCACGTGATACCCGCCATGTCGATGTCGGCGGCCAGCTTGTACCAGGCATATCGACTGTACCGCCCGATGGCGCCGAGGTCCTCAGGTGTGGCGATTTGATAGGGATCGTAGGATGTGCCCGAGCCTTCCAGGGCGTGCAGATCGTTCGGATCGTCGAACGCGGTCAGTTGCGGATAGCCTCCGTCGGCGGGAATCCGCCAGATGTCCGCTGTGCCGTCTGAGCGGGCCCCGGCGAGGTCCCACCGGGCAACGCGGAAGGTCTCGACCTCGTGCATCTGCTCTGTTGTCAGCCCCACTCCGGCGGCGCTCTCGGAAGCGCCGCTGGCCTGTCGGTCCCAGAAAGATTGCGTAAAGTCGGTGCGTTGCGTGCCATCGACAGCGCCGATCAGGCCGCCGCGACCGTGGGGGACGCCCGCGTGCATGAGAGAGCCGGTTGCGTAGCAATTGGCGACACTGCCGCCCGTGAGAACCTGGCCGATCAGCCCGCCGAGAGACCGGCTGCCCGAGCCGCCTGCGACGGGGCCCGTGGCGTAAGCGTTGCTGACCGTGCCGCCGAGTACTGAACCGGCCAGGCCGCCGAGGCTGCGGCTACGGTCGCCGGCGGTGACGCTGCCGGTGGCGTAGCTGGTGCTCATTTCACCTCGCAGATGGCCGACCAGGCCGCCAAGGTCGCGGCAGGTATCGCCACCGGTTACAGGGCTCCCGGCGTGGCAGAAGACGATCCAGGCGCTCGAATCGGCACTGCCGGCAAGCCCTCCAAGGCTCCAACTTGCGTCGGAGGCTGCGATGTGGCCTGTGGCGTGGCTATTTTCGATGGAGCCTCCAAGACACCCGCCGACCAGGCCTCCAGCGTCGAAACTCCCGCGTCCGGCGGTGACATCTCCGGTGGCGCGGCTATTGACGATACGCCCGCGATGCACGCCGACCAGGCCGCCAAGCTGAAAGCTGCGGTCGCTGGCCGTCAGCGTTACCGCCGCATGGCAATCGCTGATGCCGCCCCCGTTGGTCCCCACCAGACCGCCGACCCAGTTGCTCTCATCGGCTGTACGGATCGACCCATCGACGTGGCAGTTGACGATGGAGCCGTTGCTGGACCCGGCCAGTACGCCGATGCGACCGGGCCCCTCGATCGAAGCGTTCTCGACACGGAGATCGTAGATGCGTCCGGTCGCTCCCACGGCGCCGAACAGGCCCAGGTACTGGAGCGTTTCGGTGCGAATCGTCAGATTCCGAATCGCATGGCCGTCGCCATAGAAACGTCCGACAAAGCTCGGATACGGGGCCGCATCGGGTTGTCCGTCGTGGGCGATCGCCGCGCCGTCGAACACCCGGCCGCCAGGGAGATTCGGATCGAGATCGAGGTCGTTGACGAGCAGATAATGCCTGCCGAGCAGATTGGGATCGTCGCCGATCGAGACAAGCTGTTCGACGGTGGCGATTTGATAGGGGTCGGCCGGTTCGCCCGTGCCGCCGGCGAACTCGACGGCCGCCGCGCTCGAGGCGAGCGTCGCGACCATGGCGGCGGTGAGGCAGGAGGTTCGGAACATGCTTGGGACCATCACTGCTCCTCGAAGATGTCGAGCACCGGTTCGAAGCCCGGCCACCACTCGGACCACTCCATGTCCTCGAAATAGGCGGCCAGCACGCCGTTGAGATAGACGCCTCTGTTGCCCGGGCGAGGCCGCAGCGATTCGTTGCCGGGAACCTTGCGATAGAAAGCATATCGCGCGAGGTTCTCGCCCTTCATGGCGCCGATCTGGAGTGTGGGACCATAGATCTGCTTGTATTCGACGACGCGCTGCCAGGCGTGGAGCAGCTCATGGGCCAGGCCGACCAGCGGCGGGAACGTGTCCCAGGCGACCGGCGCCCCGTAGGCCCGGGTGATGGTCGGATTCCAATAGACCGTGGCCGAGGGCTGATGGCAGAGGTTTTCGCCGGCAGTAAACTCGATGTGCGGGGCCGTCCATGCCCGAGCGAATCGATCGAAGACGAGCGGTCGGGTCTCGATGGCGGCCACTGTATCGCGCACCGCCGGACAGAGATACATCAGAGCCTGGAGCGGCCAGAAGATCTCCTCGTCGCTACGACTCATCGCCCAGCCGGCCTGTTCGGTCTTCCGGGCTGCCAGATTCGGGTCGTTGCGGGCATACCAGCACCAGGCGTCGATGCTCTCGAACGGCCGCGTCCAGAGGAGCTGGTCGTCCTGGTCGAAACAGGCGAAGGTCAGCGTCGGGGCGCCGTCGGCGTCGGTCATGGCACGGGGATCGTCCAGGTCCAGGAATTCATAGGACAGGGCGACGGCGTCGGGTTTGCCTGCCGTCTGTGCGAGGGTCTGTCGCGGCAGGGCGACCAGCACACAGACGCACAGCACCGTCAGGACCAGCAGGGTCTGAGTCCGGTCGGACGCACGGCGATGAGCTTCCTGAGGAACTGCGTCTACGTCCTGTGGACGCGAGGCCGTCGGGTAGGTTGCCCAGGTCATCTTGTGCCGGTTCATGGTTTCCCTCGACCGTTCAGGCCGACGGAAGCCACCGGCCATCAGAGCATGTGGAAACAACCACGGAAACCATGATAGCAAAAGCAGGGTCGGATTTCCAGCCCCCGGTGATCGGGCTCAATCGTAGAGCCGAGGCTCCTTTCGCCAGTCCTTTTCGGCGTCGTGGCCGTATGTGGTGACGCGGGGGCGTCGCTGGCGCAGGCG
>JAAYBA010000381.1 GCA_012719085.1 Planctomycetota bacterium | reverse complement strand
TTCAAGCAGCACGAGAGACGCCTGCGCGAAGCGGCCGGGGTGCTCGGCGATCAGGGCATCCGGCTGGGCCTGGAATTCGTCGGGCCGCGCACCAGCCGGGCCAGGAATCGCTTCCCCTTCATCTGCGCCCAGAACGACATGATGGAGCTGGTCGAGGCCATCGGCACGCCGAACGTCGGACTGCTGATGGACAGTTGGCACTGGTATACCTCGCACGGGACCGTCGAGGAGTTGCGGACGCTGTCGAACAAGGACATCGTCCACGTTCACGTCAACGACGCCCCCGCCGGTATTGCGGTCGATGAGCAGGTCGATAACCGCCGGGCCCTGCCCGTGACGACCGGCGTGATCGACATGAAGGGATTCATCAACGCCCTGGTGAAGATCGGCTACGACGGCCCCGTCGAGTGCGAGCCGTTCGATCAGCAACTGCGTCAGACCGACGCCGAGACGGCGCTACAGAAGACCGCCGACGCCCTCAAACGCGCGTGGGGACTGATCGAGTCGTGACACGGCCCGGTGTACTGAGAACTGCCATAAGCCTCCGTCGCGGCGGGCTACCACACAGGAAGAGGCCCGCTGAGCGGCCAACTCAGTTCGAACGTGTTGCCCACGGGATAGGGTGAGACGGACTCGACGTGGCCATCCACAAAGACCGCGTTGACCATACCTCCATCCAAGTTTCCTCGCGGGGTCCGATGGAATGTCCCGAAGCTGTCGGCTCCGTTGGACGGTATGGCACGGAGGTTATTGTCGTTGATCCCGGCCACATTGATCTCCGGAATGACCCATGTGTTTTCCTCGGCAAAGTAGAACACGCCTGCGGGATTGTGCACCCGCGTTTCCTG
Organism: Planctomycetota bacterium; assembly: GCA_012719085.1. GTDB lineage: Bacteria > Planctomycetota > Phycisphaerae > Sedimentisphaerales > Anaerobacaceae > Anaerobaca. The sequence goes on along the minus strand of JAAYBA010000381.1, from coordinate 1,824 downwards.
TTGCAGATTCTTGATTGCCTCTTGATAAGCGGCGGGGACCGATTGCCAGGCATCGCCGTTAAGATACGAGTTCATCGTGTAACCGTACTGGGGCTCGACGGGAATCGTCGTCCCGCCACAACGATGACATCCCCTCGTCCTGGCCACGACATCGAAGGCGGGGCAAAGGTGAATGTCCAGCCCCTTCAGATAAGGCCACAACACACCAGCAAACTCCGGATGGCGATTGAGATTCTTGCTATCATCGTGCCAGTTGCAGTTGACGACATTCTCGTTGAAAAGCCATGTGAAGGAGTACGGGAACTTGAAGTTGTTATCGTCGGAGTACATCCGCCCTGCCAGGGCGTACTGGCGAAGATTCGACTTGCAGCCGATCATCCGCGCCTGCTCCCTTGCCATCTGGAGCCCGGGCATCAGAATGGCCATCAATATGGCAATGACCGCGATCACGACCAGTAGCTCGATGAGGGTGAACCCTGCGTTTCGCTTCATGATGGCACTCCTTATCCTGACCATAGCATTGCCGTTCGAGGTCAAAGATGCATACCAGACCACCTATGTTCCTATATATATCCGCGATTATCGGGGTTTTGTGCGGGTCTGTCAAGCTAATTCCGGCCCGTCGTGCGGCCTATTTGCCGGGTCTGCCGCCTTGGGACACGGCCGGTCCGGAAGCCTCGCAAAAAGGCAGATCGCCTGCAATCTTCGCCCGGCTCGACCGACTACCCTGGCAGATGGAAAGAACCCTATGAAGGAGTGTTCGATCATGAGCCTGGACCATTCTCCCATCACGGTGCGCAAGCATTCGTTCCTGTCCAGCGCGGCCTTCGGGCTCAGCGCAGTCGTCATCACAGTGGTGGTCAGTCTGACAGTGGTACTACTCTATGGCGTCCACCTGGCCAGCGAGAAGTCCGAGCGGGTCATCTCCCTGGCCCACGGCGCTATCCACGGCCTGCCGGAGTTCCGCCAGTCGCTGCCGCCGGCCCTGTCGGACATGCTGGACGACCGCCGCCAGCCGGATTACCGCCACGAGTTGACCATCGACGCCCGGGTCGTCACCACCCCCGGCTCGCACGGGCGGGCCCGGACGGCCATCGAGATCACCAACAACGGCTCCGAGGTCGTCTCGCTCCTGTCGCTGCGGGTGGTCCTGCTGGACGACAACGGCGGTCTGCTGACTGAGTCGCAGGAATGGGCGGCCACCCCCTTCGCCGCCGACCACGACTGGCGGGGACCGATCCTGCCGGGCTCACGCCGGCGGTTCGTCTGCTCGGGCGGCCATCTGTACGACGTCGGCCCGCTGGACAACGTCCGCCCGGAGATCGAGATCACCGAACTGCGGGTCTGGAACGGTCCGGAAACACAGCCGCACCTGCCCGGCGACATGCCCGCCAAGGCGGCCTCCGCTTCGGCCCATGCCCTGCCGGCCGGCAACGGATCGTGAAGACCCCAGCCGGCGGCCCGCCGATCCCACGAGAGGTGCGATATTTCAGGCAAAATCTGTAGTCTTCCACTCATCTTCACCCCCGGTTCTGCCGATAGTGCAGAGCAGCGACCGAAATGTGCGTCGTCGCTCCGGGGCGCCTGCCCCGGAGCCGGCGTCATCAGGTCTGCATCAGGAGAAGGGTGAGAAGATGAGAAGACACATCGTATTCAGAGCCATTCGTATCGTGCTGGTCGTCCTCACGCTCGCATTTGTCGGCATCGGCGCATCGTGCATGAAGAAGGCGGCGACGGCCTCCCCGGAACCGCTCTACTCGTGCGTGGTGTTTGCCGACGGCGACGCCGGCGAGACCACGTTCGACGCCACCTACGCCGACTATG
>JAAYBA010000380.1 GCA_012719085.1 Planctomycetota bacterium | reverse complement strand
GGGTCTTCGGGCGTCCCGTGCAGCAGGTAGCCCACGGAGGGGGTGTCGCCCATCTTGATCGTGCCGCCGAGCTGCGTTGCGAAGAACTCGCCCAGCGCGCCGTGGCCGGCGACATGCGCGGTCACGAAGGCCTTGTTGGCCCATTGGCCTTCCTGGTTGCCGCCGACGAACCAGCCGCGATAGGTGGCGTTGGCCTCGATGATCCACAGGTCGCGATGGCGGGTGACGACGTATTGATAGGCATGAGGCCCCCACTTCTTGTTGGGCCCGCCGATCCAGTACACCCGCAGCTTCGGCAGGATGTCCGGCGCATCGTGCAGGGCTTGCGCGAGGTCTTCGATGCCGCCCCAGACCAGGAGGTAGAGTGGGCGTGGGTCGTCCCGCCGCGCGCACTGCACGATCCAGTCCGACCCCTCGGTCGTGCGTCCGACGCCGGCATAGGGCGCAACCTCGGTCTCGCCCTGTTTGGCGATCGAGCGCAGGACGTCAGCCGGTGGATAGCGATCGGAGTGCGTGCAGAGGCTCGCGTAATCGCGCTCGTAGCAGTCGATGACCTGGAGAATGTGCTCTTTGCGTCCCGGCCCGTACGGCGACGAGATGATCCCCTCGATGTCGAGGACGTCCGCGTACACAAGGAGATGGACCAGGGACTGGAAATCGTCCGGATCGGTTCCCCCGACGTCCGTGGACACGACTACGCGGTGGCGCATGCCACGGAGCGCGCCGCTATGCGCGTCCTGGTCGTTCCATCTCTGCTTGGCCACGAGTGTGCCGCTCGACATCAGGCCGACAAGCATCAGGATAGCCGGCACGATCGTCTTGCGAGTGGTCATGTCTGTCCTTCCAGTTTGCGTGTGTTCCGTCAGCCGGGACGCTCCATCTGACTTTGTCGCGGGTGCTCCTGCGCACCGCAGGATAGACCATATCGGATCGGGGCCCTGATTGCAACACGGCCGACACAGCGTCGCGTTTTTGCGTCGCGTTGCACTCTGTGCACAACCTGCGATTCGCAGATGGGGAAAGGGATGGACGCGTTGGTGGTGATCCGCCCGCGCCGAGTCGAAATCCAGCGCGGGCGGTTGCACCTGTTCGCATTCTTGCTGTCGCTACTGCGCGGGCTTTTCCGCGAAGCCGCGTTTGCGGCGCAGTTCGTTGTCCCGTTTGACCAGTTCGGCGAAACGCTCTTCGGTGACCCACTCGACGTGCGAATCGACGAACAGGACGTTGCGCCCGCCTTCGTGGTTGCCGGCGCGGTCGTGGACCATGATGATCATGGGCTCGACCCAACATCCGCCGGTATCGACGCCCCTGTAGACGTAGGATTCGTAGTCAGGGCGGTGCCGCATGGCCGGGCAGAGCAGGCCGGAGCGGGGGTATTCAGCCCTCTCGACCAGGGTCTCCAGACTGGGCGGCCATTTGTCGTCGTAGTCATTGGCGTAAATCAGCATGGCCTTGCCCATGTCGCTGAGGGTCGTCCCACAGCGGAGGCGCTCGATCGACTGGTGCATCTCGAACAGGCCGGGTGTGAGGAAGTCGGCCGCCAGCCGCTGAAACTGTGTCTTGTCGAGGCTCGTGCGGGCGCTGTTGCCGACGACCTGCGGCGTCAGCAGCTTGACCGCGGTGTCGAGGTTCGGATAGGCCTGCTTGAGCGTCGCGACCTCGCTGAGCTGCGTCAGAGCGGCGGCGACGACGTCTTTGATTGCGGCGGCGGAGGCGGCGTCGGCCGACTCGAAGTGCAATTGCAGCGTCCCGGCCGGCGGCGGATCGAGGCCGATCGTAGCCCATTGGAGGCCTTGGACCAGCGCGCCGCTTTTCAAGTCGAACCCCGGCCCCAGCACGGTCGGCAGCATTGCTTCGAGAACGCGGCGCGAATCGGCGCTGGGGATCAGGTAGACCTCGACAGGGGCGTTCGTGCCCTTGGCCGCCGCCTGGCTCAACTCCGCCCGCCGCAGCGCAGGTTGCGCCTTCCTGCGTTCGATTGCCCACGC
>JAAYBA010000379.1 GCA_012719085.1 Planctomycetota bacterium | reverse complement strand
TCGACGCCAGATCGAAGATCGTGTCCCTGTGCATCGGCTCGTGCGCCGGCTCGATCATCGCCGCCCCGAACGCCTTGCAGTACAGCACGCGATCCCGCCGGCCCACAAGCACCACCGCGCCGGGAAAATGCCTGGCCGCCATCTCCTCGGCCACAATCTCGTCGATCCGATCCAGCCGCCGCGCCGACGGCAACCGACACCCCGGCGCCACCACCGCCGCCGCCAGAAGCACCACCAAGGAAATCTGCCTCATATTCTGTCCCACTGGTCCTCTACGGCGTGCGTTCGGTGATGCTGACGAGGCCGACGTCGATGTATTGGCCGCCGCCGGTCTGGTGGCAATAGACGGCGAGGCGGTTGAGGTTCGGCTTCAGTGCGGCTCGGGCCTTTTCGCCAAGCGGAATCTGCACGTAGCCGGTGGTATAGCCCTTGACGTCGGCGACGGGCGTCCCGTTGATGTAGACCTTGGCGTCCTCATCGTGATGGATGGACAGATGCAGTTCGGGCGGAATGTTGCCGCCCAGGTCGAAGCTGCGGCGCAGCCAGATGTCGGACGAATCCCATTTCGTGCGGACCACGGTGCCGGGCGTGTTCTCCGTGCCGAAGCCGCCCTTGCCAATCTGCCAGCCGGTGTCGTCGAACTCGTCGGCTTGCCAGCCGTCGGCCGGTTCGCTGGTCGTGTAGCGCCAGACTTGCCCTTCGTCCTGCGAGGTGGGAACGACGGTCCTGATGATCGGAGGCGGCAGATAGAGCTTCTCATTGGCCGCCCGCACCTTCGCGGCGTCCATCTTGATCATCGCCCGGTCGTAGGTCAGCAGGCCGTTGACCTCGATCTCCACGTCGGTCGTCTGCGTGTACACCGCCGCACTGAGGCCGCCGCCGATCAGCGGACGCAGGTTGCCGATCAGGACCAGATACGCGTCGGTGAGCGCCTCACGCGTCTCGTAGCTGCGATAGCCCCAGTTCCTTTCGTCCTGCCAGGTGTGGCCGCGTACGGGCAGGCCCAGGCCGCCGAACTCGCCCAGCACGATCGCCCGCGCCTCTTCCACCGGCGGCGCGGACGGACCAGGATAGCTATGGATGTCGTGGACGTCGCCCACGCCGCGATCGGTCCAGCCGCTGGCGCTGTTCACCAGGCGGGTCGGGTCGAGCTTCTTGGTCTGCTCGGCAATGCGGGCGGTGTCATACTGGCCCCACCCCTCGTTGAACGGCACCCACATCACGATCGACGGGTGGTTGTAGAACGCCTCGATGACCCGGCTCCACTCCAGCTCGAACTGGTCGGCCGATTCCTTCGTCCGCTGGAAGTCCGGGTCGTTGGGACCAATGTAGCCGTCACCGCTGGGCATGTCCTGCCAGACGAGCAGGCCCAGCTTGTCGCACCAGTAATACCAGCGGGCCGGCTCGACCTTGACGTGCTTGCGGGCCATGTTCATGCCGAATTGCCGGGTGACCTCGACATCATACCGCAGGGCCTCGTCGGTCGGCGCGGTGTAGAGCCCATCGGGCCACCAGCCCTGATCGAGCGGGCCGTACTGGAACAGCGGTTTGCCGTTGAGGAACAGTCGGTTGATGCCCTCCTCGTCCTTCTCCAGCGAGATCTTCCGCATGCCGAAATAGGATCGCACTTCATCGTGGACGACCGGCAGATTGAAGTGACCGAGCGTGATCTTGACGTCGTAGAGGAACGGATCGTCGGGCGACCACAGTCGCGGATTGGGAATCGGCACCTCGATGCGGTTGAGGCCCCTGGCCTGGGCGACCACCTCACCGTCCGCCCAGACTTCGACCGTCACATTGTCGCTGCGGGTCAGCTTCGTACCGATCTCGACGATGAGCTTCGCATTGTCGAGGTCGGGCGTGAGCCTGAGACCCTCGATCGCGCGCCGGCTGACGGGTTCGAGCCAGACGGTCTGCCAGATGCCGGTCACCGCGGTGTACCAGATGCCGTGGGGCCGGCGGACCTGCTTGCCGCGCGGCTGCGTGCCCGCGTCGGTCGGATCCCACACGGAGACGACGATCTCCTGCGGGTCCGCAGGCCGCAAGGCATGCGTGATGTCGAAGGTGAAGGGGTCGTATCCGCCCTGATGGTTGCCCACCTTCATGCCATTGACCCAAACAGTGGTGTCCCAGTCCACGGCGCCGAAGTTCAGCAGGATGCGATTCCCCTCGCCCCACTCTTTGGGAATGTCGAGCGTGCGGCGGTACCAGAGTCGGTTGTCCGGCCCGACGGGCTTCATCACGCCGGAAAGGGCCGACTCGACCGGGAACGGCACGAGAATCCGGCCGTCGAACTCCTTGGGCTGCCCGTCGTCCTTCGGGCGGATCGCATAGTCCCACAGGCCGTTGAGGTTGAGCCACCTCTCGCGGACCATCTGGGGCCGGGGGTACTCGGCGTGGACGTTGTCGGGGCTCACGTCCCGCGCCCATTTCGTCATCAGGGGGCCGTCGGCAGGCTTCCAATCGGCGCCGGCGGCCAGGCACAGGCATACTACAAGGACCGCCACGAGCAGAATCATGCCTTGTTTTTGGGATTGTCGGGTTCGTGCTGGACTGCCGTTCATCGTTCAACCTCCAATGGGCATCATGTGCCATGCGTCTTGCGTCGTGCGACCATCCTCCCCAGGATGCGCGATGCTGTGGACCATCTCCATCCTACGGGTAGGGGCGAATCATCATTCGCCCCTACAGTACTGCCCATCGAGCTGCTTTTCAACCAAAATGCCCCCGCTTGGGACAGGGTCGCGCGGCATTCACATGGGTTTGGTGGTGGATCACAGACCCATCATACGATAGAATGGATTCTCAGACGAGGCGTGGGGCCATTCCCATGTCCGGCGGGGCGAATCGAGGCCTTCGAGGAGGACCGACGAGCCATGCACGAACATCGCAGAGTCCTGCTGATGATGGAAACGTCCCGCTCTTATGGGCGGTCGATTCTCCGAGGGGTGGCCAAGTACGCCCGCACCCACGGGCCCTGGATCTTTCACCGGCCGGCACCGTTCTACTGGGGCAACGCCGGCCGACGGCCCCCGTGGGAGCGATTTCTCAGGCTCGATCTCGATGGTGCGATTGTTCGCGAGCAGACCCGGCGTGAATGGACCGAGCAGTTGGTATCCCGCGGGCTTCCCGTCGTCGTGGCTCCCTACAGCGAACCGTTTGGGCAGGTGCCCAACATCCTGACCGATGATCGCGCCATCGGGACGCTGGCGGCCGACCATCTGCTGCATCGTGGCTTCAGGCATTTCGCCTATTGCGGGTTCGGCGATGCGTATTTCTGGTCGCGCCGACGCGGACGCAGCTTCTGCGAGCGAGTCAGACAGGCGGGTTTCGAACCCTACTGCTTTGACTTCGACCAGTCCCGACCGGCCTCCGGACAGTCCTGGCAGAACCAGCAGCGTGCGCTTGTGGACTGGCTCAGATCGCTTCCCCAGCCGCTGGGGCTGATGGCGTGCAATGACGACCGCAGCCAGTGCGTTCTGGAGGCCTGCAAGACGGCTGAGTTTCACGTGCCCGAGCAGGTAGCGATCATTGGGCTGGGCAACGACGACCTGGTGTGCGATATGGCGACGCCGCGACTGTCGAGTATCGCGCTCAGCACCCAGAAGGCCGGCTATGAGGCCGCTGCCGTGCTGGACAGGCAGATGCAGGGCCAAAGTGCAGCCGCCCCGACGATCATCGTGCGGCCCAGCCACGTCGTGACCAGACAATCCACCGACGTTTTCGCCGTGGAGGACCGCTACGTCCTGGCCGCACTGCGTTTCATCCATCGACGGGCCGGAAAGGAGGCCCTCCAGGTGGACGACATACTCAACGCCGTCTCTATCTCCCGTCGCAGCCTTTACGACCGTTTCGCCAAGACTCTGGGCCGCTCGCCCCACGAGGAGATCCAGCGCGTTCGCATTGATCGATTCACCCGGCTGCTGGTCACCACAGAATTGCCCGTATCTCAGATTGCCTCGGCGTTGGGCTACACCGACGGGAAGAACCTGGCGCGCTACTTCAAACGCGCCACAGGCATGGCACCCTTGAACTATCGCAAGTTCCACGCTTTGCGGTAGTTAGCAAAGAGACATGCACAAAATGAAGACTTTTTGTGCGCCAATGAGGTTGTGCGGCCTTTGGTCTGCCGGGCATAATAGCATCTTGGGAGTCTGTAGAGTGGAAGTGGCGGGTTGGCAGGGCTGTTGCACGGAAGTGGTGCTTGGGAGTGAGGTTTGCCGTTGCGCGTTCTGCGGCTTGGACTCGGGCTTCAAAGGTGAGCCAAGCCGATGAAGAAAAGGCCAGACACGAAAGTCCCGCTTTCGCTTGTGACCGGGAGCGGGTCCATGTCGAACTTATCGAAGGAGGCCGATCATGCGCAAAGAACTCATGCCCATCCTGATTGCCGCCATGCTGTTGGGACTGTTCCACCTCCCGGAAGCACGTGGGGCCGATCCGAGTCTGGTCGGCTGGTGGAAACTCGACGACGGCGCCGGCACAATCGCCCTCGATTCCAGCGGCCGCAGCGTCGATGGAACGCTGTTCGGCGAGCCGGAATGGCTGGCGAAGGCCGTCTACGGAGGCGGCCTGCTGTTTGACGGAACAGACGACTACATCTTCATCGATGGCCACTTCCAACTGGCCGAGTACACGATGTCGGTCTGGTTCCGCGTGGATTCGGCGGGCCAGCGGGATATTCTTTCGGCCTACGCCGTCGGCGTACAACACGGCATCCTTCTGGAGGTCCAGGCCGCCGGCACACTGCGCTATCTGCACCGGTACCCCCTGGGCACAGAGGGGGGGGTGAACGTCTACACCACTGCCTCGTATGCCGACGGCGCCTGGTATCATGCCGCGATCGTCAAGGCATCCGATCAGATCACGTTGTATATCAACGCAGAGCAGGTCGGCTCCACGGCCGATACAAGCGTGTTCGATCCGACCGATTCCTTTGGGCTGGCTGTGGGCGTTCTGGACGACGAGAGAGGGGTGGATCGCCCCTTCCTCGGTCCGATGGATGACATTCGCGTCTACGATCGCGCGCTGGCGCAAGCCGAGATACGCAAGGCCATGGCCGGTCTCGGGCCCGACAGCGAGAAGGCCTCAGCACCCATGCCC
>JAAYBA010000050.1 GCA_012719085.1 Planctomycetota bacterium | reverse complement strand
GGTCTGATCGGGCACGGGTGCATGGGCCGGGGCCATCTGCATCGGTTGGCCGGTGACTCGGAGATCCAGGTGCTGGCCGTCTGCGACGTGGACGAAGTGCGCCGTGACGAAGCCAGGCAGCGCGTCGAGGCAGCCTACGCCGCCCGGCGTTCGGCTGGCATGTATCGTGGCTGCGACGCCTATAATGACTACCGCGATCTGCTGGCCCGCTCGGACATCGACGCGGTCGTGATCGTTACGCCGGACCATTGGCACGCGATGCAATCGATCCACGCGATGGAGGCGGGCAAGGACGTCTACTGCGAAAAACCGATTTCGCTGACCGTCCGCGAGGGCCGCCGATTGGTGGAAACAGCGCAATGCTACGGCCGGGTCTTCCAGACAGGGACGCAGTACCGCTCCATTTCGACGATTCGCCAGGTCTGCGCGTTCGTGCGAGGCGGCGGGCTGGGCCAGGTCAAGTCAGTTTTCACACTCTGGCAGCCCCTGGGCGAGAACTTCGGTCGTTCGTATGCGCCTGTGAGTCCGGCGCTGGCGGCCGAGCCGGTGCCCGAGGGGTTGGACTGGGATCTGTGGGTCGGTCCGGCTCCGTGGCAGCCGTACAACAGCGCCTTCCACAGAAACCCGATCCCCGGCGTCGTGCCCTGGGCGTTCCATGACGACTTCGGCGCCGGCGCGGTCACCTGGTACCATTCGCACGCCGCGGATGTGATTCAGTATGCGCTGGGCGTCGAGAACAGCGGGCCGGTCGAGTTCATCCACCCGAGCACGGGCCAATACCCGACGCTCACCTGCCGCTACGCCAACGGCACGCTTCTGCACCTGGTGGACCACTGGGGCATGGTGAAGGACCTGTACAAAGCCGTGCCCGCAGACGCCCGGCTGGAAGGCAATTTCGGCGGCGTATTCGTCGGCGAACGCGGCTGGGTCACGTCGATGAGCACCGGCGGACCAATCGAGGGCGGCCCTGGAGACCTCTTCGAACGGATGAAGCTCGCGACGCGCGAGGTGAACATCGGCGACAACGATCATCACGCGAACTGGTTCGACTGCATTCGCACGCGACGCCAGCCGAACTGCCCCCCGGAGATCGGCCATCGCGGCGCCTCGTTGGGACACTTGACCATCCTCACCTACAAGCTCGGACGCTCGCTGAAATGGGACCCCGCGAAGGAAGAATTCGTCGGCGATCCGGAGGCCACGCGCCTGCTGGCCCGCGCGACGCGCAGCCCCTGGCGACTGTGACGCCGGAGCGCGTCTGCCGCACGACAAGGCGGCGGGTAAGACAGTCGCAGGCGTCGATGTGTTGCGCGGATGGAGGCGTTCTCCAATCGGCGCGCGGCGGGTCGGACTTCTTCATTGTCGCCCTGCCGTGAAACGACTATGTTGATTGCATGGGGTCAGATGCTTGTCATATTCAGCTGTATTCACGATCAACGGGAAGGAGTCCATCCATGAATCGTCGCACCTTTCTTAAGGCCGCCGGCAGCAGTATCGCCCTGAGTCATGCAGTTTCGGTTTCAGCCGGGCCAAGCTCGACCGAGGGTTCGCCGATCGAGACGTCGCGGAGCCGGGAGGCTTCGATTCAGGTCCGCGATGGGATCCTCTTCATCGACACACCTACGCAGACGGCGGTGATGGAAAAGGGCATCCTGACTTCGCTCAAGAGCAAGCAGACGGGCGAGGTGTTCATTCGCAAGACCGATGCGTCCGGTCCGGCCCTACAACTGCTGTACCGCGGCGGCGAAACCGTCTCCGTGGACGAAAGCAAGTTCGGCGTCACCGAGACACATGCTTTGTCCAACCATCGCGCGGAAATGGTCTTCCACAGTTGGGATGCGGACGGCGTACTGACGGTGTCTGTTGAGCCGGAAACGGGTGATATCCTCGTCGAGCCGGCGGCCTACTCGTCGCGCAGCGGCGTCCTGGCCTGTCGTTGGAATCTCCCCGGCCTGCGCTCCGATCTGAAGCTGGTGGCTCCATTCTTCCAGGGTGTCAAACTTCCATTGGATGACCCCCTGATCAAGGACAGTCATTGGGAATGGCCGTTCTCCTGGGAGGCCGGTCTGGCGATCCTCCAGGCCGGGCAGGGGGGCTTTTGGGTGCATACCCAGGACAATCGCTATCGATATAAAGCCCTGCGCGTGGGTGTGGCGAACGACGCCATGCGACTGGGCTTCGATACGCAGGCCTACGGCCCTATAGATGAAAATCTCAGCGCCGGAGGGCTCACCTGGCGGATCAACGTCTTCGGCGGCGACTGGCATGAGCCGGCCGAACGGTACCGCCGCTGGCTGTGGCAGGCCTACGATCTCGAAACCGAACACGCGCGTCGGGCGCCCTGGGTTCGCGACGTCCGCTTTGCCGTGAGCTGGTGCCCAACGGACGAGGCGATTCTCGATGCGCTCGCCGAGGAACTGAATCCCAAGACCGTGCTGCTGCACATTCCCAACTGGCGTACCGATCCGTACGACGAAAACTACCCCACATACGCGCCGAACGATAAGGCCAGGGCCTTTGTCAAGAAAGGCCGAACCCTGGGCTTCCACATGATGCCGCATTTCAATGCTGTCGATATGGACCCGTCAAATTCAGCCTATGCGTATGTGCGTGATTTTCAGTACCGGGGCCTGGAACGTCACGACCTTAGAGGCTGGAGCTGGTATCAGGGCCGGGGGCTGGGCGTGCCGGAATCCAACGCGGCTTTGCTGGCCAATCGCGACAAGAAGGTTATGGTCAAGGTGCATCCCGGCTTGAGCATGTGGCGCTCGATTCTGGGTCGCGCGATCCTGGCAGCCACGGATGATCTCGCGACGGATGCTGCATTCATCGATGTCACCCTGGTCTCTCACAACCTGCACAACTGTTTCGTGGAGGCCACCACACCCACGGAGGGCATGCACAAACTGATCGGCCATATCGCCGGCCTGGGGCGGGGTCTGGTGGTCGCAGGGGAAGGGCTCAACGAGATCACCATGCAGGGCCAGTCGTTCGCGCAGGCGCATCTGTTCAAGAGCTGGCACCAATCCATCGACGGCCTGGAGCGCACGGGCGGTTGCGACTTGAATGCGTTTCTGTTCGAGGGTCTCTGCCGGACCTTCGGCTACGCCAACCTGGGTGGACAGGACGCCGACCAGGAACGCCGCATGCAGATGCATCTGGAACACGGGGCCATTCCGACCGTGACAATCCACTCGGCCCGGGAGATTCTCTCCCCCAATGCCGCGGTGCGCCGCATGCTGGCCCGGGCGAGGGAATAGACTCTGTTGAGACCTCCGATCCCTGGGTGCAACGTCTCGTGACGCGCGGATTTCCGGCGTCATTGGAATCCGCAGGCCGATGTACGGGCCCGGTTTCATCGCCGGTGGCAGGGGCCAGGCATGGCCTGCCTGGCCCCTGCTCCGTCGGTTTACATGTCGCTGCGTCCTACAATCAGAACGACTTGTGCAGCGGCTCAGTGTGTCCGGCTAATCCGGCCACTTCCTCCGCCGACAACGCACGATTGTAGATGCGAACCTCGTCCAGCATTCCACGGAAGAAGTAGTTGCCGGCCCCTTCCGTCGCTCCGCCGCCGATCCGCAGCGGACGCTGCGTGTTCAACGACAGCGGGGCAGTGCCTTCGCCGACCAGTCGGCCGTTGATGTAGAGGGCCTTCTGCTCGTTGGCGAAGGTGGCGACGATGTGAGTCCACTCACCCAGTTGCGCCGCCGGGCCCGCCGTGCCATTCCACCCGGTGCCGGTGCCGGTCCAGAATTCCCACGTGTTGGTCGGCGTCAGGTAGAGAATGTAGCCCCGTTGCGGGGTGTCATCGCGCGAGGTAAGCGGCGAACGATGCTCGCTGCCGGTCGGGTCCGGATTGGCCCAGACGCTTGCCGTGAACGCCTCGGGGTTCAGTGCTTCGCTGTAGGCGATATCCACCGCGTCGCCGGTGCCGTCCACCGTCAGGACCTGGCCTCGGGCCGGATCGCTCGTGGTCTGCGCGTTGCCAAGAGCCGTGCCGTGATGGGACCCCACCGAGTCATTCAGGTTGCCTTCAAATGCGTAATGGGCGACCAAGCCGGCCTGATCCGGCTCTACCGGAACGACGAACTCGGGGGTGTGTGGATACAGCCGGACGTCGTCGATGTACACGACTCCGGTTGCCCCAGCGCCCTCGACGCCGATCGTCAGCGAGGTCACGCGCTGCAGATTGGTGCCCACCGCCGACAGATCGATGTTCCACGGAAGCCACTGGCCTTCGGCGATGTCATCTGCCGCACCGTCATAGGGAACCTTGACGCCGTTGATCTTGACGTACAGTTTCCCGGTATTGCCTGCGGCCCCCTGGAAGTACAGCGACAGGCTCTTGATGCCGTTGCTGGTCCAGTCCCCGTCAAGAGCGAAGTCGGCCTCGGAGACAGTTGCTGTCGTGTTGTCATAAGACAGCGGCATAGATTGTCCTCCGCTGCGAACGATCGTTTGCTCGGCGAACGGTGTCTGGAGGTGGCCGACGGTCGAACCGGTGTTGTTGACCCACCCGTCGAGCCAGGTGTCGAAGATGGCTTCGCCGGCGTCGATGTCGTCAGTATAGCTTTCGAAGTCGTCGACGACGATATAGGCCTGCGTGGAGAAGCTCCACAGATCGCTCTGCCAGGCACTGATGGCCTCGGCCTCATTGACCTCGCTGATCTGCCAGTAGTACGTCGTTCCCAGAGCAAGTGCCGCCGGATCGAATGTGGGGGCGCCTACCGTTCCGGCCAGGGCCAGCGCGTTGGGATCAGTGCCGAAGTACACCTCGTGCGTGACGGCTTCCCGACCGGCACGCCAACTCAGCGCCGCGTTCACATCCACGTCGGTCTGGCCGTCGCCCGGCTGCGGTTCGCGGGCCTGGGCGGGAATCTGCATGAAGCGAACCTCGCTGAGGCCGTACTGGCCCAGCCCGCCGAAACCGCTGTTGACGGTCAGGCGGACGAACTTGGCTGCCACACCCGCCAGGTCCACCGTCGTATTGTAGGTGTACGTGGCCGAGGCCGTTGCCTGGTTCAACTGGACGTCGCCCAGACTCATCCACTCGGCGCCGTCAACGGAGTACTCAATGGTCGCATCCTTGATTCCAAATCCGAGCATCGCCTCAAACTGGACGTTGTAGTTCCAGACCAGAAGCTGGTGCAGCTTGTAGACGCGGTCGAACTCGTACTGAATCCACAGAGGGCCTTCCTCGGGCGCCTTGGCTACCCACATGTCGTCACTGACGGTCGAATGCTGATCGAGGTCATCGAGGCCGGAGCCGTTGACGGTGTTCTCCGGTCCGGCGCTGGGGTCGGATATGCCGCTGGTTGTGGCGGTGACGGCCTGGATCGCATAGGCGAACGGCTCGGTGGTGAAGCTCCAGACCTCGCCCTTGAAGATCGTGTTGTCGGGAGCGGCGTTGACTTCATCGACGCGCCAGTAGTAGGTCGTCTCGAAATCGAGCATACCGGCCGGATCGTAGTCCGTCGGGGCCTGCCCCTGGCTGGCGAGAACCCCCATCGCATTGCTGCGGGCGGCATCGTTGACGTCTTCGAATGATGTTCCAAAGTACACATCGTGTGTTGCCGCGAACTTGCCTGCCGTCCAGCTCAGGATCACGTCGCGCGGCACGTCGGTCGCCTCGCTTTCCGGACTGGGGTCGACCGCCAGTTCGGGCCCGGCGCCCTTCATGGACTGAAGGACTTCTTCCGGGGTCAGGATGTGGTCAAAGACGCGTACGTCGTCCATCATGCCGGAGTAGAGCTGACTCCACTGGTTGTTGCCCATGCGGAACGGGCCGGCGCCGGCGTTCACGCCGGTGCTGTTCAGGCGATCGGTTGCCACCCCGTTGAGATAGAACACACAGCCTTCCGTCTGGTTGGGCACGAAGGTCACCGCCACGTGCTGCCAGGTGTTGAGCTCGAGAACGGTGTTGTTGGCGTTGTAGTCGAGAATGCCGGGCGTAGTGAACCGCGCGACCGTATCGAAGGACTTGAATGCATAGGCGCCTTCTCGTGTGACGAAGCCTCGGTCGCCGCTGAGGATCGCCGGATTCACCCAACAAGTGATGGACAATTGCTCGGTCAATGTCAGGATGTCGCCGCAGTCGACCCAGCCGCCTTCGTTGAACTGAAGCGCGCCTCCAATCTGCCCCGGCACCCATTCCACGTCGCCGCTGAGCGTGCCGTTGTTGCCGCTTGCGCTGGAGTCACGGGCGACGGTCCCGGCACCTTCATCGAATCGCCAGTGCCCAACCAGGTCGGCCCATGCCCCGCCGGCCAGGCTCAACACCAAGACCAGCGTGATTGCACGAGAAAGGTTCTTACACATGATGGTCCTCCTTTTCAGTTGTCACATGACAGTGTTGTGATGTGTTCGACGGTCTTCCGGCGACCGCTGAATTCCTGTGTCATTTTGCGAGATTCCCGCCACGCCCTCGGGGGATCGGTGCGCTCAGGACATGGGCCCATTCACCTCCTTTCGGCATGAACCGGATGCAGCGGAAAAAGGCAGGATGCATCCCAGGCGGACGCAGAAAGAGCGCCTCATGCCCGGCGGCGTTGTTGTACGCGCGACCCACCTCATTTCACCTGAACCTCCGATCCTGACCTGATATGCGATCTGTCAGGAAGCCTGGCGTCCAGCGGCCGGTGCCCCCATCCGCAGCACCCAGGCCCATGCGGGACGCCCGCAATGTATCCGATTCTATCAAACCGGCCAATGGCATGCAACTGGCAAGCATAAGGTTGTTCCTGATCTCTCGGCTGGACCTCAGGCTCGGCGGAGGTTCCGTCGGAAGCGATACATCCTGGATATCGTCACGATATCGCGTCCGATTCAGTCTCGGTCGTCGAGATTCTTCGTGAGAATCCTCAATACCCACGGGCCTTTATTGGCCGTTCGACCCGGCCGGCGATGTGGCTGGCGTCCTCCTGCTCCGCCCCGACGGCTGAGGCGTCCTCTCGAAGGGCCGGGCAAGATTCGGTATTCTATGACACGATATCGAACGTCTCGGCCGGAAGTCTCGCGTATACTGCCTCCCGCACTGAAGACGCTGGCCTGAGGGGTCCACGGGGGCCCTTGGGGGCAAGAAGAGGTTCATATCGACGCTGGACAATGAGAGGCGCATGGCCACGGGGAAGGACAAGCAGCATCCTGCGGTTGCCCCCTTACGAGGCACTCGGGCTCGCGTCGATTCGTTGGCGGACCGACGAAAGAACGTCCTTCGTGCGGTTCGACGGGACGGACCCGACTACATTCCCATGCACTTCCACATCAACGAGGCCTGCTGGCACCACTATCCGCCCGAAATGCTGAAAGAGTTGATGGAGTCGCATCCCTTCTTGTTTCCGGACTTTGAGGGGACGGGCAGCGGCCGGACCGAGCTGGACTATCGGGTCATCGAGCGGCCCGGCCGGCCGTTTGTCGACGGTTGGGGCTGCCGATGGGAAACCACCCTTGAAGGCACCGCCGGCACGGTCACAAACCACCCTCTGGCAAGCTGGGCGGCGTTCGAGGGGTACGCAGCCCCCGACCCGCAGGTCGATTCCGGCAAGGGACCGATCGACTGGGTGCAGATCGCGCAGAACGTCGAGCGGGCGCGATCCGACGGACAACTGACGATGGGGGGGCTGCGTCACGGGCATACGTTCCAGACGCTGGTGGACATTCGCGGATATGAGAACCTCCTGTTTGACATGGTCGATCACGATCCGCGCCTGATGCGTTTGATCGAGATGGTCGAGCGGTTCAACGCCGCAATCGTGCGGCGGTGTCTCGCTGTCGGGGTTGAATGGATGTGCTATCCGGAAGACCTTGGCATGCAGACCGGTCCGATGCTCTCGCCGGATATGTTTCGGGCGTTCATCAAACCCAGTTATGAACGCCTGATGAAACCAGCTCGCGACGCCGGCTGTATCATTCACATGCACTCCGACGGCCGGATTCGCGATCTGCTGGACGATCTCATCGACGGCGGCGTGGACGTCGTCAACCTGCAGGATCTGGTCAACGGCATCGACTGGATCAAGGACAAGCTCGCGGGCCGCGTGTGCATCGATCTCGATATCGATCGTCAGACGGTCACGCCGGCCGGCACGCCGGAACAGATCGACGCCCTGATCCGCGAGGAAGTGACCAAACTGGGATCGAAAGAAGGAGGGCTGATGATGATCTACGGACTGTACCCTGGCGTGCCGCTGGAAAACGTCAAGGCGCTGATGGATGCCATGGAACGATATACCGGCTTCTATGCCTGAAGAATGTCACATGTGGGAGACGCAGATATGATGTTCCTTATCAGAGCAGTTCTCATCAGTACTGTCATTGTATGTGGCCTGTCGCCTGTTTCTGTGGCTGGGGAGACGGATGCGCCGCTCGTCCGGGCGACCAGAGATCCGCACACGGGCCAGGTTGTGGTCACGGAGGGCGGTCGGCCCGTTTTGCAGTACAACTACCTGACGGTCCAGCCGCCGCCGGGATACGTCGAATCGATCGCCGAAGGCAATCGCCGCTATGCCAGGGCCCGGAGCAACTACATCCACCCCTTGTACGGTCCGGACGGCGAGCTGCTGACACAGGATTGGTCGGTGGACCATCCCCATCACCGGGGTATCTACTGGGCGTGGCCCGAGGTGGACTGGCGCGGACAGCGAGGCGACCTCCATGCCCTTCAGACCGTCATTGCGCGTCCGACGGCCAACGTCAAGCTCCACAGCGGCGCCGAGTATGCCCGGATCGAGGCCGAGAGCCTGTGGCTTTGGGAGGACGAGACACCCATCGTGCGCGAAGTGGCCGTCATCTGCGTGCATCGGGCGGGGCCAGAAGGCCGGCATATCGATCTGGCCTTCCACTTCGAGGCCCTGGCCGACGATGTGGCGCTGGCGCGCCGCGGCACGGATGCCTATGGCGGGCTCAACATCCGTTTATCGCCGATTCAGCAGATGCGACTGATCCACCATGCCGATCCGGCCGGCGCCGATCCACGTCGGGCCTGGTCGGACAGTCTCGGAATTCGCCAAGGGGGCAATCGCTCCGTCGGGCTGGCCGTGTTCGAGAAAGGCGGCAACTCCGACTACCCCGGCGATTACATCGAGTACCCCGATCTGCCGTGGTTCCAGCCCACGTTTCCCGCCCGGGGCACACGCCATGTGCTGACGAAAGGCAAGACGCTCACCCTCCAATACCGGCTGTGGATTCGGCCGGGCGGCCAGACGAGCGGAGCAATGTACGAAAGGCAATGGGACCTCTTCAACAGCGCCCTCGAACCAACGAGTGGGAGAATGCGGCCATGACGAAGCGACGTTATGGAGTCCTGGTGCATGGAGCGGGTTGGGTGGCGACCCAGCACGTCCACGCGTTCTTGAACAACCCTCACGCCGACGTGGTGGCCATCTCCAGTCGCCGCCTGGCCAGCGCACAGCGTCTGGCCGATCGATATGGGCTGAGCGGGGCCGTCTGCTATGACAATCTTGACGCCGCTCTGCGACACGACGGCGTGGACATCGTCTGCGTGTGTACCCCTCAGCACGTGCACTGCGAAAACGTCCTGGCTGCGGCGGCGGCCGGCAAGCACATCATCATTGAGAAGCCGGCCGCCAACTCGCTTGAGGAGTTATACGCGATGCAGGACGCGGTGCGGCGGGCGGGCGTCAAGACCGTTGTCAGCTTCGTGCTTCGCTGGAATCCGCTCTTCCAGACGATCAAGCGGCTCATCGCGGAGGGCGCCCTGGGGCAAGTCTATTGCGTCGAGACGGATTATCAGTCGTACAACGGCGCCTGGTGGGCCGGCTGGGAAGACGGCCGCAAGAAGGCGACCGCCGTCAGTGCCATGGCCGTGGCGGGCTGTCATGCCATCGATGCCCTTCGTTGGTTCGCGGCGCCGGATGAGTTCGAGGCCGCCGACCCGGTCGAGGTCTTCGCCTATGCTGGTGGCCGACGCAAGGGCAAGACGCATCAGTACAATCCCATAACCAACACGTGGCAGGAATATGCACCGATGGAGTACGACGGCCTGGAGATGGCCTTGGTGCGATTTGCCAATGGGACCCTCGGCAAGG
>JAAYBA010000378.1 GCA_012719085.1 Planctomycetota bacterium | reverse complement strand
CCGGAGGCGTCGGATCGGTCCTGACCAACGGCGTTCCGGTGACGGGCATTTCCGGAGCGCAGGCCAGCGAGAGAGTCTATCGCATCGACGTTCCGGCCGGGCAGACCAATCTCGAGATCAAGATCTCCGGCGGCACCGGCGATTGCGATCTGTATGTCAAGTTCGGCGCCCAGCCGACGGTCGGCAGTTATGACTATCGGCCGTTCCTCTCCGGCAACGACGAGACCGTCTCGATCAATAGCCCTGCCGCCGGCACGTGGTTTATCATGCTTCGGGGCGGCAGCGCGTATTCCGGCGTGACGCTCGTGGCGACCTATGGAGACGTGTTCATCCTCGAAGACGGCGTTCCGGTCACCGACATCTCCGGCGTTCTCGGCAGCGAGACGATCTACCGGATCGACGTCCCGACCGGCCAGTCCACTTTGGAGATCGTGATCGCTGGCGGCACCGGCGAGTGCGATCTCTACATTCGATGGGGCGCCGCGCCCACGACGTCGAACTGGGATTACCGACCCTATGTGACGGGCAACAACGAGACGGTGACCATCAGCAATCCCCAGAGCGGAGCGTGGTACATCATGCTGCGGGGCCGGACGGCCTATAGCGGCGTAACGCTCAAGGCCGACTACTGGTTTGTTGGGACAGTGACCCTCCTGGACAACGGCGTGCCCGTAACCGGGATCTCCGGGTCCGAAGGCAGCGAGAGGTTCTATCGCATCATCGTGCCGACCGGCCAGGCGAAGCTCGAGATCCAGATGTATGGCGGCACGGGCGACGCCGATCTGTACATCAAGAGGGAGGCCCCTCCGACCACGACGGAATACGACTACCGTCCCTTCGCGATCGGTAACAATGAAGCCATCACGCTCGACAACCCGACCGGCGGCAACTGGCTGATCATGATCCGAGGCTATCAGGCCTACGCGAATGTCACGCTCGTGGCCACCTTCGGCAGCGGCACGATTCCCGATCCTGTGACGGCCCTGAGCAACGGGGTTCCCGTCACCGGATTGGCGGGCGGCGCCGGTAGCGAGGTCTACTACAAGATCGACGTGCCGGCCGGGCAGGCCAGCCTGGAAATCGCCACCTCCGGCGGCACCGGCGACCTGGACCTGTATGTCCGCCGGGGTGACAAGCCCACGACGACGCAGTGGGACTATCGTCCGTACCTGATCGGCAACAACGAAACGGTGACGATCAACAACCCGACGGCCGGCACCTACTTCATCATGCTTCGAGGCTATCAGGCCTACACGGGTGTGACTCTTGTCGCAACACACGTGCCTTTGGCCGACCCGGTTGTCGCGCTGGATAACGCAGTCCCGGTTCCGGGTCTGTCCGGTGCGGCGGGCAGCGAGAAGTTCTATGCGATCGTGGTCCCGGCCAGTCAGGACTTCCTGAACATCTCGATCTCCGGCGGCACCGGCGACTGCGACCTCTACGTCAAGAGAGGCGCCAAGCCCACCGCGACGAGCTATGACTACCGGCCGTATCTCGTCGGCAACAACGAGAGCGTTGCGGTCGCCAGTCCCGCTGAAGCGACCTGGTATATCATGCTCCGGGCGCACCAGGCGTATGCGGGTGTGACTCTGCTGGCCTCCTACGGGGCGATCGGCGTCGGCAACGATTTCAGCGGAGACCCGAACTGCGTGGCCCTGTGGCGTTTTGAAGACGACCAGGTGGTCACCGATTCGATCGGCACGAACATCCTGACGACCTATGGGGTGCAGGCCGAGACCATCGAATTCAAGGAAGGCGACGCTTCTGCGAGATTCCGTTCGACCGAGTCGGACTGGATGAGTATCAACGACAACAGTCTGTCCCAGGGGTTCCCGACTCGCAGCGGCGATTCCAATGTGCAGATGTCGATCTGCTTCTGGATGAGGGCGGCGAGTTTCTCCTATGAGAACACCATTATCGCCAAATACCTGATCGCCACCGGCGATCGGTCCTGGCGAATATTCGCCGGCAATCAGGGCCTGACGATGGGCGCGTTGAAGGTCGGCTTGGGCACGGACAGCGGCTCCCGCTTCGAGACCTATACGTTCGATGCGTCCAGTCAGCTCCTGGCGCTGAACCAGTGGTATCATGTGGCCTTCACATACCGCAATTCGGATCGCCGATACCACGTGAGAGTCTGGGACGCGACGGCGGATGCACTGCGATTCGACGCCGTTGGGACGATGGGTTCGTCGCTGGCAGTCAACAACGCCCCGTTGACCCTGGGCAACCTGCCCCTGGAATCGAGGCATTACGACGGTCTGCTCGACGAAGTGGTGGTCTTCAAGGACGTCCTGACGGTGGCCGAAATCGACCGCATCCGCCAGGGCGCCTACGGACAGCCGTAGGACGCGTTGTCCTGTATTTGACCTGTGGCCGGGGGGCGTCGCTGGGGGGCGCCCTCCGGTTTTCTTTTTCTGCCCGCGTGACTATGGCTGCGGGGCGATATGGTGGTCGTGGGGTTTGACTCCCTTTCTGTTGCCACCGAAGCCGATGGGTTTCGGATCGTAGTCTCCGATGATCTGCACCTTGCCCTCCGACGCGATCTTGTCCCCCAGGCCGAGTGACCAGTAACACGCGTTGACCATCAGCCGGCGGAAGTCCTCGTCGTGGAAGTCGCCGGCGTGTCCCATCGTGGTCGTGAAGACCCTGGCGGTCTTGCCGCTGTCGCCGCTGTAGGTCTTGGTCCAGGCCACCGGCACGGGCTTCTTGTCTTCGTTCACCTTGTCGGCAGGGTCCATGCCGACGAGGACGTACCCCATGATGACGGGCGTGCAGTCGCCGTGCAGGGTCGTCAGCCCGTAGACGTCCGACGGGCCCCAGATCTCTCCGACGCCACGGACGATCGGGTGGTTCGCCATGCCCTCGGCGATGAGTCCTCGCGTGCTCTCCTTGTTGTGGACGCCATAATGGTTGACCCACGTCTCGCCCAGCACCTGGCGACCGT
Organism: Planctomycetota bacterium; assembly: GCA_012719085.1. Lineage (GTDB taxonomy): Bacteria > Planctomycetota > Phycisphaerae > Sedimentisphaerales > Anaerobacaceae > Anaerobaca. The sequence goes on along the minus strand of JAAYBA010000378.1, from coordinate 10,975 downwards.
AGCCGCCTCGGAAGCGCTCGTCACCGTTGTCCCAGCTATGTTTGGCGTAGGGGCTGTTCTTGTTCTTGCGATAGTAGAACGGGTGGGTCGCGGTGCGCAGCGCGATGATGGGCCGGCCCGAGTTGGTGTAGTCGATGATGTGCTTCATCTGCTCGTCGGGCAACTCGCGGAACCGCGTGAACAACACCATCAGATCGGCGTCGACCAAGGCCTCCAGGCCGGGGATGTTGTCGCCGATCACGGGGTCGATTTCGCCGGTCTCCTCGTTGATGGCGAACAGCACGGTGCACGTGAAACCGTGATGGACCGCCAGGATCTTGGCGAGCATGGGCATCGACTCTTCCGAGCGGTACTCCTCGTCGCCGGTGACGAAGACGATGTGTTTGCCCTGGCCGGGACCGGCTTTGCCCTCGAACGTGATCCAGCGCGGGTCCGAGGCGAAGAGGGGACTTGATTGGGCCGCGAACAGGGCGATCAACGTTGCCCACAGGCATCTCTGGGGGGTGGTCATATCGAAACCTCCTTTCATCAGGTGCGATTTTTGGGGGTGATTATAGCATCGTGTATGGCGGCGTGCACGGTTTATGTTGCCTGGATTGTCGAACGAGCGTCTCTCTCGGGCCTGCAAACCACGTGTGAAAAAGGTTGACAGGTGTGGGCGGCGCCTGTAGAAGGGACACGAATCCGCATTGAGAGATGCGGCCCCATTCGGATGACGCATCCGGCCTGTGACCCGGTCGGATGCTTAGGCCAGGAGCCGGAACACGATGGCTATCATCACCAACTCTTTTCGGGGGCACCCATGAAGACAGGAATCAATCTCTTACTCTGGACACCGTTCGTCACCGAAGAGCACTTTGGCATTCTGGAGAAGCTCAAGGCCACCGGTTACGACGGGGCGGAAATCCCGCTCTTCGGCGGCGACGTCGCGCACTACAGAAAGGTCGGCAAAGCGCTGGCGGACAACGGTTTGAAGTCCACCGCATGTACGGTGATGCCCGACGAGCAACACAATCCGATCAGTGCTGACCCCAAGCATCGTCAGGGAGGTATCGATTACCTCAAGTGGGCCATCGATTGTTGTGAGGCTTTCGGCGGCGAGGTCCTGTGTGGGCCGATGTATCAGCCCTTGGGCGGGAAGTTCTTCAGTGGCAAAGGCCCGACGCAAGAGGAGAAGGAGCGAGCGGTCGAGGTCCATCGCCAGGTGGCTGCCCATGCCCAGAAGGCAGGCGTGGTGCTGGCGATCGAGTGCCTGAACCGCTTTGAGTGCTATTTTCTCAACGTTCTTGACGACGGCGCCGCCCACGCCCGGAAGGTGGGCCATCCTTCTTTCGGCGTGATGTACGATTCCTTCCACGCGAACGTCGAAGAGAAAGACCCGGTCGGCTGCATCACGAAGAACCTGGATATGATCCGTCACGTCCATATCTCGGAAAACGACCGGGGGACGCCGGGCAAGGGACACGTGCCGTTCGATCGGATTCTCAAGGCGTTGCGGGCCGGCGGGTACGACCAGTGGCTGACGATCGAAGCCTTCGGGACGAGCCTGCCGGAACTGGCGGCGACCACGTGCGTCTGGCGCGACCTGTCGGCCAGCCCCGAAGAGTGCTACCAGTTCGGCTACAAGACGATCGTGGACAACTGGCAGGCCGCGGCCTGACGACGGATGTGACCATCAGGGAATGCTACGGAGCCGGAAAGGAGCCAAGAAATGAGTTCGGATACCTTCCCCAAACTTCACAATGCCATGTGGCCCGGATTGGTCGGCAAGGGCGATGGTCCCGGCCAGGAGCCGCCGATCAGTCTCGAACGGATGCTCGAATTGACCGCGGGCGCCCAAGTGAACGGCCAGAAATTCGACGGGGTCGATTGTTTTCTCTTCCTGCCGCACACCGATCCCAACGCCAGCGACGATGAACTGAAAAAGATCGCCGACCTGATTGCCGGATACGGTTTCAACGTCGGCTCGCTCGTTGCTCCCATCTGGCCCGGCACGGTGGGTGACACCGCGATGGGCGACGCCGCGGCCCGCAAGAAGTTCTGCGACGCTGTAAAGGTGGCCTGCCGAATCGCCGGCGCGTTCAACGAGCACGGCGTGCGCAAGTACGGCGTCATCCGGATCGACTCGGCCGACGGCAATGTCGAGAAATGGAGCAAGGACCCCAAGGCGAACACGGCGGCCATCGCCGAGACGTTCCGTGAAGCCGCCAAAATTGCCGCCGACCACGGCGAGCGCCTGGCGGCGGAGGGCGAGATCTGCTGGGCCGGCATGCACAGTTGGAAGGCCATGCTCGATCTGCTCGAAGCGGTGGGAATGCCCGAGACCTTTGGCTTCCAGGCGGACATGGCGCATACGTATTTGTATCTGATGGGCTACAACGCGCCGGAAGCGGCGCTGCTGAAACCCGGCTATTCCGAGGACGAGTTCTACGCCGCCTATGAGAAGATGGTCGATAAGCTGCGGCCCTGGACCATTGACTTCCACGTCGCGCAGAACGACGGCGAGGTGCGCGGCGCCGGCACGCACGACAAGACGGGAAAGCACTGCCAGGCCGACGACCCCAGGGGCAAGCTGGACATCGTTCGTTGCGCGGGCTACTGGCTCAAGGACGCCTCGAAGCGTGGGATCAAGCACATCTGCTGGGACGGTTGCATGTTCCCCAATGCCGTGCTCGAAACGCAAGGCACCTGGAACGCGATTCTCGACGCGATGCTCAAGGTGCGCGCCGCGCACGGATGGACCGCTTAGAACGTCTGGTGGGCACGGCCCACCCTGCGATCAGGATTTTGGATAAGGAATCACAGCCATGACCAAACCACTGAATGTTGGCATAATCGGCTACGGTTTTATGGGCCGCACCCACTCGAACGCTTACCGCAAGGCTCCGAATTTCTTCGATCTTCCGTACAAACCCGTCCTCAAGACCATCTGTGGGCTGGAGGCAAAAGAGGCGAAGGCCTTTGCCGATCGGTGGGGCTATGAATCATACGTGACCGACTGGCGCAAGGTGATCGACGACAAGAGCATCGACGTCGTCGACATCTGTGTGCCGAATAACTACCACGCGGAGATCGCCATCGCCGCCGCCCAGGCGGGCAAGGCGATTTGTTGCGAGAAGCCCCTGGCGTTGAACGTGGCACAGGCCGAGGAGATGGTCGCGGCCGTGGAGAAGGCCGGGGTGCCCAACCTGGCGTCATTCAACTACCGCCGCGTGCCGGCGGTGACGCTGGCCAAGAAGCTTATCGATGAAGGACGTCTGGGCAAGATCTTCCACTATCGAGCCAACTTCCTTCAGGATTGGACGATCTCGGCGCAGGTGCCGCAGGGCGGCATGGCCACGTGGCGGCTGGACGTCAAGGCCGCCGGCTCCGGCGTGACCGGCGATCTGCTGGCCCACTGCATCGACACCGCCATGTGGCATAACGGGCCGATCAGCGCCGTTTGCGGTCTGACGGAGACCTTTGTGAAACAGCGCATGCACGCCGAGACCGGCAAGGTCGAGCCGGTGGGCATCGACGACGCGTGTACGTTCTTCTGCCGCTTCGACAACGGCTCGCTGGGCAACTTCGAGGCCAGTCGCTATGCGCGCGGTCACAAGGCCCTCTATACCTTCGAGATCAATGGCGAGCATGCGTCGATTGCGTGGGACCTCCACGACCTGCATCGCCTGAGCTATTTCGATCATCGCGACGATTCCATCGTGCGTGGCTGGCGGTCGGTCCACGTCACCGACGGCGACATGCCGTATATGGACAAGTGGTGGGTGCCCGGATTGCAGATCGGCTACGAGCATTCGTTCGTACATCAGACGGCCGACTTCCTCATGAGCATGGCCGAGGGCAAGCCGGTGGCGCCGTCGTTCCGCGACGCGCTGGCGACGCAGAAGGTCTGCGAGGCCGTGCTTGCCTCCGCCAAGGCCGGCAAGTGGGAAACCATCAAATGAAACGGATCATCGACGGTTGCAGATGGACCGCTGGGCAAGAAGCAACAGTCCATAATCACTACTCAGTAGAAAAGGGTGCTGTCCATGGCGAGTAAAGCAGTTGCAGAGAAAGCCCTCGAGCAAGGGAAAGGTGTTTTGCGCCTGGCGCCTACGTGGGTGCCGCGTTCGTTCTGTGTGCCGGGACGGCGGATCAAGCTGCATCCCGACGACTACTACGCGCTCGGTGGCGAGCGAGGCGGTCTGGATGAGCGATGGTTCAGCTCGACGACGCCAGCCGACAACGGCCCGCTGACCTCGCCCAACGAGGGGCTGAGTTTCGTCGTCTTCGAGGATGGCGCCAAGACCAAGCAGATCCTGCTTCGTGACGCGATCGACGCGTTGAAGGGCCAGGTCATCGGTGACCGTCTCTGGAAACAGTACAAGCGATGGCCGATGTACTCGAAGTTCTTCGACAACAAGGCCGCGTTGCCGCACCATATCCACCATCGCGACGAGCACGCCCAATTGACGGGCCAGCTCGGCAAACCCGAGGCGTACTACTTCCCGCCGCAGGTGAACAACCACGGCGGCGATTTCCCCTACACGTTCTTCGGGCTCTATCCCGGCGTGACCAGGGACCAGGTCCGCAAGGCCCTGGCCGATGCCGCCGAGGGCAGGGACAACGCCATCACGGCCCTGGCGCCCGCCTATCGACTGAGCCCCGGGACCGGCTGGGATGTTCCTCCCGGTGTTCTTCATGCCCCCGGCAGCCTCTGCACATACGAGCCGCAAAAGGCCTCGGACGTCTTCGCCATGTACGAGAATGTCACTCACGATCAGGTCGTTCCCAAAGAGCTGCTGTGGAAAGACACGCCCAAAAGCAAGAGCGGCGATGTCGATTGGCTGCTTTCGGTCATCGACTGGGACCTGAACGTCGATCCGGACTTCGCGAAGAACCGCTTCATGCAGCCGGTGCCGGTACGCCCGGTCAAGGAAATGCAGGCCGCCGGCTATATCGAGAACTGGATCTGCTACAAGTCCGCCGCCTTCAGCGCCAAGGAGCTGACCGTTCTGCCCGGACGCACCGTGACGATCAAGGACAGCGGCGCCTATGGGATGATTATGATGCAGGGGCACGGCAAGATGGGCGTCTGGGACATCGAGACGCCCACGATGATCCGCTTCGGTCAGTTGACCCATGACGAGTATTTCGTCACGGAAACGGCGGCAAGAGAGGGCGTCAAGATCACCAACCCGTCGAAGACCGACCCGATCGTGATGCTCAAGCATTTTGGTCCCGACAATCCCGATCTGACCGTGAATTAGTGCGGGGCGGTTCGCGACCCACGCAGGGGCGCGCCCGGCCTGCCGTATCGATTAGGAGCCAGTCATGTCGCAGAGCAAATCAAGCCTGTCCCGCCGTGCATTCCTCGGACGCACGGCGGCCTTGGCGGCGGTGCCGTATATCGTTCCGGCGTCGGTATTCGGACGCAACGGCGCCGTCCCGCCCAGCGAGCGCATCATTTTGGGGGGTATCGGCCTCGGCGGTCGCGGCACCGGCGTGATGAACTGGATGTTGCCCGAGAAGGACGTGCAGTTCGTCGCCATCTGCGACCCGCAGCGGCAGCGGCGCCAGCGCATCAAGGAGATCGTCGACGCGCGTTACGGCAACAAGGACTGCATGATGTATCACGACATCCGCGAGTTTCTGGCGACGCGCACAGACATCGACGCCGTGCTGATCGCCACGGGCGATCGCTGGCATGCCCTGGCCTCAATCTACGCCATGCGGGCGGGCAAGGACGTATACTCGGAGAAACCGTCGGCCATGACGATCCAGGAAGGTCAGGCGGTCGTCGATACCGCCCGTCGATACGGGCGCGTCTACCAGAGCGGGATTCAGCGGCTCAGCGAGGGCAATTTCACGTTCGCCAACGAATTGCTCCGGCTGGGGTATCTCGGCGAGATCCACACCGTCCGGGCACACATCGCCCCGTGGGATGCGGCGGAGATGCGACACGATTGGCTGCCGGAACAACCCCTGCCGCCCAAGGACGAGGTGGATTGGGATGCCTGGCTGGGTCCGTGTCCGTGGCGGCCGTACAACGTCGCCTATACCCAGGGGCAGTGGCGCAATCACTACGACTTCCACACGAGTTGCATCGGCGAATGGGGCGCCCACACGTTCGCCCAGTGCCAAGTGGCGCTGGATCTGTGGAAGACCTCGCCCGTCGAGTACGGATACGTTGCGAACGACAGCGGCGACGGCATGGTCATGCGGTTTGCCAATGGCATCAAGATGGTGCTCGAACGCGACATGGATCAGAAGATCTGGCATGGTTCCTGCGGCGTGCGTTATGAAGGCACCAAGGGCTGGGTGGCCATCGCCGACGGCTATCCGCGATGCGAAGTGTCCAACCCGGCCTGGCACAGCGACTTCCAGAAGCTGGTCGAGGATTACGTCGCGCGTACCCAGCGGCCGATGAGCCACGTTCGTAACCTCTTCAACTGCATCAAGTCACGCCGACAGACCGTGGCCAACCCGGTCATGATGCATCGGTCCATGTCTACGGTCCATGCGGCCAACATCTCGATGTGGCTCAAACGGGACCTGCGGTACGATCCGGTCAAAGAGGAGTTCGTCAACGACGACGAAGCCAATCGATTCCGTTCGCGCGCGATGCGGGAACCCTGGACCATCTGAGAGCCTTACTTATGCTGGAAGGAAATCGACCCATGTTCAAGTCAAGAATATGCGTCTTCGCGATGATCGTCATGTTGTTGGCCGGCCTGGCTCCAACGTGGGCGCAGACCGTCGCTTCGAAATCGGACGAGGGCAAGCTGATCGCGACGCTGACGTCGCCGGACGCCTCTCGCAAGGACAAGGCCGACGCCTGTCGGCAGTTGTCCATCATCGGGACAAAGGCGGCCATCGCACCGCTGGCGTCGCTGTTGGGCGACCCGGAGATGTCGCACATGGCCCGCTATGCACTGGAGCCGATCGACGATCCTGCGGTGAATCGGGCCTTTCGCGATGCGCTGGGCAAGCTCAGCGGCAAGCCGTTGATCGGCGTGATCGCCAGCATCGGCGTCCGGCGCGACGCCGAGGCGATCGAGCCATTGACCAAGATGCTCATGGACGGTCAGGCGGGTCCTCTGGCCATGGCCGCGGCGGTCCGGACACTGGGCCTGATCGGTACGGTCGGTGCGGCACAGGTCCTGACGGTGAGCCTGGACCACGCGCCGCCGGAGGGCATGCTCGATGTGTACGAGGGTCTGTTCCGCTGCGCCGAAAGGCTCGCCGCCGAAGGCCACGGCGAAGAGGCCGCGGCGATCTACGCGCGGCTGCGCCAAGTGAAGGAGCCGCATCAGGTTCGAGCCGGGGCGCTGCGCGGCGCCATTCTCATGCGTCGCGGCCGCGAGCGTGCGGCGCTGATCCGCGAGTATCTGCGCAGCGATGACTACGTGTTGTTCGCCGCCGCATGTAAGACCGCCCTGGATCTGCCGGCCTCCGGAGTTACGCGTGCGCTGACCGAATCGTTGTCGCAGTTGCCCGCCGACAACCAGATCCTGGTGATTCAGACGCTCGGCAAGCGGGGTGATGTTGCGTCGTTGCCGACGTTGTTCGCCGCCGCTAAAACCGGACCGACTGAGGTGCGCCTGGCAGCGATCAAGGCCATGCCGGAGATCGCTGAGGCCTCGGTGGTGCCTGTTCTGGCGGGCCTGATGGCCGATACGGACGGGCGAATCGCACAGACCGCGAAGGAGAGCCTGGCCTCTCTGCAGGGCCCGGAAGTCGACCAGGTCGTGATGACGATGTTCCAGAGCCCTGAGATGGACCAGCGGCAGGTGGCACTTGAGTTGATCGGACGTCGCCGGATGACGCAGGCGGTGCCTGTCCTGCTCCAGGCAGCCGGTGGTGCGGAAGGCAGGCTTCGTCCCGCCATCATTCGGATGGTCGGTGAACTGGGCGGTCCGGACCGCCTGCCGGCACTGCTGACGCTGCTCGATGAGCTGGAGTCGCCGCAGGACCTCGATGCCGCCAGGCAGGCGATGGGCGTCGTCTGTGCAAAGGCGGACGATTCGCAGGCCGCAAGCGACATGCTGGTCGATCGTCTTGGCCGATCCAAATCGTCGCAGAAGATCGTCTTGGTACGCGTCCTGAGCGGCGTGGGTGGCCCCACGGCCCTGGCGGCGGTCCGTCGAGCGGTCGACGATCCCGACGCCGATGTGCGCGCTGCTGCCATCCGCGCGTTGGGAACGTGGAAGACGACCGATGCTGCCCCCGAGTTGCTGGCTCTGGCCCAATCCGCTGACAACGCCACCGAGAAGATGCTGGCGCTGCGATCGTATGTTGGGTTTGCCGCCCGGCGCGATCTGCCTGTCGAGGTTCGGCTTTCGATGTGCCGTCAGGCCGCAGGGCTGATCCAGCGGAACGACGAGAAGACACTGCTGCTGGGCACCCTGGGCGGTATCGATTCGGTTGAGGCCTTGGGGCTGATCGAGCCGTATCTGGCCGATTCGGCCACAAAGCAGGAGGCGACGGTCGCGGCCCTGGGGATCGCGGACCGGCTGCTCAGCCACCGCGACGCCGGCCAGTATGCCGCCAAGCTGATCGCACCGCTGGAAAAGGTGGCTCAGGCCGCTCCCAGCGACAATCTGGCCCAGCGAGCCAAGACCCTGCTCGCCCAGGCGCGGACCAAGGCGGGGCAGTGAGACGCCGGTTTCGGTCGCCGGACAATGCCGGGGGCCCGGCCGGACACACACGGCGAGGTCGGTTCTTTTGTCGACGGGGAGATAGAGGATTGCCCATAAGGGGTTGCCCTGCAGCCCCTGTTATGGTATAAAAGTGGTGGTTTCGACGCGCATTTTTTCAGACCTGTCGGCAGGGTGAACCGGCGCGGTGGTGATGAGGGTCCGAAACGCCGGTCATGGCGATGTCGGGAGTCTTGGCGTTGTGCATATGCTGCGGATTCAAAACCAGAGGGGGGAAGTTCATTTCTTGCCGCGGTGCTTGCGGCATCGCGGGTGCTTTCCTTTTGTTTCCAGGTTGCGGGGGCTTCTGCGCGCGGAAAGGAGGTGACTGAGCGGGGATCTTGTTTCTCTGAGGCTACCGGGTCTGCCGACCGCGCGGATCGACAGGTTGGCCCCGGATGAACCGATATGGAAGTGAGGCTGGTATGGAGGCTGAAGGGCCAGGCGGGCATCCGGTACCGGGGAGCGAACCGGATTCGGACAGATGCACGTCGTGGTTCTTCTTGTATCGTTGTCGATGGCTTGCAGTGGCTCCGTAGGAGTCCAGAGTCGGCATGCGATCCCACATGAACCGGATTCGGAGGTCGCGATGAAAGTGTGGTGCGGGCATCCTGTCGTCGATGGGCATGGGGGCCGGCGGTGTTTGTCCGCCTGCTGTTTTCCTCGCATCTTCTCACAGATGGACCGATCGAAAGGAGGTGAGCGTGCAGATGTTTTTCGACCCCCTTGGCGATGAAGAGAGTCTCCTGAACAGACATCCTGAGAATGGGTCGTGTGGTTTGGCCGCGTGAAGGGGCGGAATCGCAGAGATGAGGTTGCTTCGGTGTGTGGCCGGAGCGAAGTCTCCTGATGTGACACGGTGAGGATTAGGAGGAACGAAAATGAAAAGGGCATTGTTGCTGTGTGTTATTGTGCTGGCCTATGGCGTATCCGCCATGGCAGCCGATATTGCTTTCTATGTCGGGGCGCCCAATACCGACGGCTGGTATACGGTAGACGCGATGACCACGGACGTCGAGACGATCATCGCCCAAACCGGGAACCTGTTCAAGGATGTCAAGCAGTTCAATGACGATCAGTTTCCGGATTTCGAGGCGTGGGTGCAAGCGAATATGGATGATGGCGAACTGGACATCATCTGGTTGAATGGTTGCATGCCGAGCGTTCTTTACCCATTTCCTAACCTGCAACCCGATGGCTCGCTGGCCGAAGAGTGGCTCAATCATGGAAACATGATCATCAACGTGGGCGACTGGTTCGGATACGTTTCGTATGAGGGGGGGGTTCGAAACAGTGAGAACGGTGGCACCGGCGCGGCCAATATCCTGAACCTTGGGTCGGGCATCATCGTCAGTGCCGACGGTACGACGTTGCCGGTGACGGACGCAGGCAGAGAATACCTGCCCAGCCTCGATGATCCTGCCCCCACTTCCCGGCCCATCGGGCTCAGCGCCGTTGCGGCCCCGTGGGAGGTTGCTGCCGCCTTTGCGCAGAATGCGGCCGGCACACAGGCGGATCCTGTTGTCCTTCACAACACCGAGACGGGCGCGTACGTTGCCTTCATCAATCAGGGTGGTACGGGAAGCTGGCTGACCGATAGAGGCCTGACCTGCTCCGAGCTCATCAGCAACTGGATCGCGACGGTGGTTGGGTTGGGAAATCCGTCCATGGCCTACGACCCCAGTCCGGAAGACGGGGCGGTCGATGTTCCGCGCGATGTGGTATTGAGCTGGATGCCCGGCGAATATGCCGCGACGCACGACATCTATTTCGGCACGTCGTTCGACGATGTCAACACCGCCAGCCGGAGCAATCCGATGGATCTGCTCGTCAGCCAGAACCAGACGGGAACCACGTTCGACCTGCCCGACATCCTCGATTTCGAGACGACGTATTACTGGCGCGTCGATGAGGTCAACGCCGCACCGGACAACACGATCTACAAAGGAACGACCTGGAGCTTCACGGCCGAACCGTTCGCCTATCCGGTGACCAATATCGTTGCCACCAGCAACGGCATCTCGGAAGACCGAACCGGGCCCCAGAACACCGTCAACGGCTCCGGCCTCACCGCCGACGATCAGCACTCGATCGCCAGTGGCGACATGTGGCTGGCCAAGCCCGTCGAGGGCGAGTCTCTGTGGATCCAGTACGAGTTCGATCGTCTCTGCAAGCTCCACCAGATGCTTGTCTGGAACTACAACGAGCAGTTTGAGATGATCCTTGGCTTCGGGCTCAAGGATGTCACCGTCGAGTATTCTCAGGACGGCGCCGAGTGGACCGTGCTCGGGGATGTG
>JAAYBA010000377.1 GCA_012719085.1 Planctomycetota bacterium | reverse complement strand
CCGGGTCCGTTGGGTGATGCCGGCGCTTCGCAGTACAACAAGCAGGCCGAGCAGGACTACAGAGGCTATCTCGTCGCGGAATTCACTTATCCGATTCTGCCGACCCGCAAGGGCGGCGCCGACTGGTTCTATTCCTTGCCCGAACACGACGGCCTTTGCCACTCGGCTGAGAAGGTCTTTCAGGACTATCTCGGCGCTCTCGAGTTCGGCAACATCTTCTCGCTCAACGTCGGCCCCGACTACGCCGGGAGGCTCCGCGACATTGATGTTCGTACTCTCCGGCAAGTCGGTGCGAGGACCGTTCTGACGCCCCAATGACCAGCGGCTATCTCCTGAGACAACCAATCCTGTGGGACTGTCCGAAGCTCAGCCAACGAGGCTGACGAAGAACTCCACCATGCGATGATCGCGCTCTACAATAACGTGAATGCCAGGGGCAGGCATCCTGCCAATGCTGTACTTCTTCACAATCTGCCAAAGCTTCTGTCGGGGACGCTTGGCGCTTAGAGCCTGGCCGTCCACATGTGTAACACGATCTCCTCTTCGCAGGCCGACGATGTCTCGCGTCAATTCCAGTCCTTTGACATTGCCGTCCTGTGTGTAGGGCACGAGCCCTGCCTGGGCCAGTTGCTGGACGTCGATCATGCGGATGGGCAGTTGCCTGCCCGCGGCGGGCACGGGCTTGCCGTTGATTCGGTAAGCACGGGCAGAGTCGGAGTGCCTTGCGGGGGATGGCTCCAGCTGCGACGTGCCCAACTCGATCTGGGCGACCCAGGGTCCCTCCGGGGTCTCAAAGAGGATGTCCTGGTCGCGGATGCTGCGTACGACCAAAGTTCCCACATGATCGCCGACCCGGCACAACCGGTGCCTGCCACCTGCTTCGATGATCGCTATGGAGGATCGGGGATCTCGCATCCGTACGATGCCGATGAGCTTGATTTCTGCGGAGGCTACGGACGGAGGTTGCTCTGGAGACGCCTCGGCTTCTTCGCCGGCAGCCGGCGGACGCGCGAAGATGTTTTTCTCTGCTATCGTGCGGAACCGTTCGAAACCTGCGTCGCCGTGAGGACTGGCATTTAGATCTGTGCAGAACAGCAAGACGATAGCCGTACCCAGAAACAGGAGTTCAGGATAAGACAGAACCCCTCGCTGGGCACACCGCGTCTGCCTCGGGCCCAATAAGCGCCGCTGGGCGATCCTTCCCTGATCCATGCGCACCCTCCCCGTCCATGGAAACCACTCACCGTCCGAGTCCATTCGATACGCGCCGCTCCATCAGGGCAATAGTGTAGCGCTAACATCGCCTTTTGTCAAGTTCTTTTCGGGGAAACTCCCCGGAAATCTCCTCACTTGTCGCGATGAGTTGGGCAGGTCGGGCGAACGCCGTCAGTGTGTCAGGAGTGCGGCCTCGAGCGCCTGGTCGACGTTGGGGACGAACACGAATCGCATACCTTTTCTGGCTTCGCTTGGGATCTCGGGAACGTCCTTCTTGTTTCGCGTCGGCAGGAGGACGGTCTTGATGCCCGCCTGTTTGGCGGCCAGGACCTTCTCCTTGAGGCCGCCAATGGGCATCACGAGACCGCGCAGGGTGATCTCACCGGTCATAGCGATATCGGGTCGCGTGGGCTTTCGGAGAAGGAGGCTGACCAGGGAGGTGAACATGGCCACCCCGGCGCTGGGGCCGTCCTTGGGGATGGCTCCGGCGGGCACATGGATATGATAGTCGGTCTTGGCGAACTGCGCCTCATCGATACCAAGCCGCTTGGCGTTGGCTTTGACGAGGGAGAAGGCGGCTTGGGCGCTTTCCTTCATCACGTCGCCGATATGGCCGGTCAGTTGCAGCTGGCCCTTGCCGGGCATGGCGGCGGACTCGATGAACAGCAACTCACCCCCGACGGGGGTATACGCCAACGCCGTGGCGACGCCGGGGATCCCGGTTCGTAGGGCCAGTTCCGACTCGTGCTGAGCCGGACCGAGAATGGCGGCCATGTCCTTCGCTGCGATAGTCGCGCGTCGCTTGCCTCCCTTGGCGATCTTGGTTGCGACGGATCGACAGATCGAGGCGATGTGCCGCTCCAGATTGCGGACGCCCGCCTCGCGGGTGTAGCTGTTGATTGTTGCCCGGATGGCCTCGTCCCGAATGGTCAGTTGGGTCTTTTTGAGCCCGTGCTCTTTGAGCTGTCTGGGAACGAGGTACCGCTTGGCGATGCGGAGCTTCTCGGTCTCGGTGTAGCCGGGCAACTCGATAACCTCCATGCGATCGAACAGGGCCGGCGGGATCGGCTCGGTGTAGTTGGCGGTTCCGATGAACATCACCGCCGACAGATCGAACGGCTGGTCGAGATAGTGGTCACTGAAGCTGCTGTTCTGTTCGGGATCGAGCACTTCGAGCAAGGCGCTGGCCGGGTCGCCTCGGAAGTCGGCGCCGATCTTGTCGAGTTCGTCGAGCATGAAGACGGGGTTGCGGCTTTGGCACTTGCGCAGCTCCTGCATGATCCGCCCGGGCAGGGCGCCGATGTACGTCCGCCGGTGGCCTCGGATATCGGCCTCGTCGCGAATGCCGCCGAGCGAGACGCGGACGAACTTGCGGCCCATTGAGCGGGCGATCGACTTACCCAGCGAAGTCTTCCCGACGCCGGGCGGGCCGACAAAGCACAGGATCGGACTCTTGCCCTTGGGGTTGAGCTTGCGTACGGCAAGAAACTCGAGAATGCGCTTCTTGACTTTGGTCAGATCGTAATGATCGCGGTTGAGAATGCGCTCGGCCCGGCCGATGTCGATGCGGTCCTCCGTCTGGACGGCCCAGGGCAGTTCGCAGACCCAGTCGAGATACGTACGGATGACGCTGTATTCGGGCGAGGCGGCCGGGATCTTGCTCAGTCGGTCCAACTCGCGAAGCGCCTCGGTCTCCACCGTCTTGGGCATCTTCGCCTTGGCGATGTTCTGTCGCACTTCCTTGAGTTCCTCGGTGCGCATGTCCTGCTGGCCCAGCTCGGACTGGATGGCCTTGAGCTGCTCCTGGAGGAAATACTCGCGCTGGCTCTTATCGATCGAGTCGCGGACGCGGCCCTGAATCTTGTGGCTCAGTTCAAGCACCTCGAGCTGATGGGCGAGGATCACCGAGATCTCTTCGAGTCGTTTGGCCGGGTCCAGTTCGGTCAGGAGCTGCTGTTTCTTCTCCAAATCCATACTGAGATTGGCCGCGAGGAAGTCGGCCAGCGAGGAAGGGTCCTCGATGTTCTCCAGCAGCACGGAGGCCTCTTCCGGGACGTTCGGGCTCAGCGCAACGACGCGATTGGCGGTTTGCCGGACACTGACCATCAGCGCCTGGAGCTGTTTGGTCATTCTCGTCTTGACGCTTAGCACCTTGATCCGGGCTTTCAGATAGGGCTCCGTGGCGATCCGCTCGACGATCTTGAACCGAGCGATGCCGTGGACGAAGATATTGACCGAGCCCTGGGGCATTTTGATGATCTTCAGCACCGAGGCAGTCGTTCCGACGGAGTAGAGGTCGCCGAAGCCGGGCGTGTCCGTATCCGGATTGCGTTGCGTCAGCAGGCCGATCAGCGATTCATTCGGTCGCGTGTTCGCCAGCAGGGCCTTGCTCCGCTCGCGTCCAACGGTCAGCGGTGTGACCGTGCCGGGGTAGGCGACCGTGTTGCGGATCGGGAGTATGCCGATCGCATCGGGAACTTGGGGCCCGAGCTCAGTTTCAGAACCGTCCGTTTCGTCCGTATCGATATAGCCGTCGATGGCTGTTGCACCTTTCGCCATTGCATCACTGAGCCAGTCGTTCTCGTCCACAATGAAGAGATTGTTCAAGTAGCTTGCCATGTATCCGTCCAATTGAGTTCATTCTTCCTGCCGCATGATACTCGACGCCGACCGCCTTTCCCAGTGGCAAATACGGCAAAATCGCTGGGGAGACGCAAAGCCTCCCGATTCCACCTCCACAGGATCGACCGAGAAAGCCGTCATCGTTTGCGAGGCTCAGGACGGCAACTTGGTGGCGGACAGGTCGATCTGCATTCGTCCGGTCGTCGACGCCGCGACGCCATGGGCGACCGAGCGCATTGTCAGCACGGGTCCTTTGGGAGTGCTGGAGATCGAAAGTACCGCTCCCGGCCTGACATGCCATTTACGTGCCACCCGTTTCGAAGGCGTCAGCCGAATGCTCCCGGAAGGCGGTGGTGCTGGTTACGCGGAGCCCGTAGGCTCACGACTGTCCGACACCTATCCGTGAAGTCAGAGGTATCGCTCCAGCAGGCGTTTGGTGTTGTGGATACCTTCGTCTTCGGACGACGTGGGGCGCGCGAACTCAATGCCGATGTAGCCTCGAAAGCTGGAGGCCGTCACGAGATTGACGAGTCCTTCGTAGTCCATCAGTGGTTGCCCCACGGATGGGTCGAACAGAAGTTGCCGAAGTCCGGCAGCGTGCCCACGTTGGGTCGGGCTACCTGTTGGATGACCGACGCGAGCCAGGCGCCGTGGGTTCTCCACAACCACGTTGATCCCCATCGTTTGGGCGAAATCGCCCAGCCGGTCCAACGAATCGACCGAGGCCGAGCGTTTCTCCTCAGACGAGCCGTTGCCATGAAGGTTGACGCGAACGGTCCGGCAGCCCAGGAACCTGGCGGTTTCGACCCATTTCTTGTGGTCCTCGACTGCCTGGCGTCGCGGCTTCGTTTGAGCAGTTCTTTCAAGTAGGCGGCGCTCTTGCCCGCCTGGCGGAAGTCCACAGACCCGCCGCCGAAGAAGCCGTTGACGTACTCGACGACGGAGATGCCGAAGTCGTCCCTGCTTTTGGCGGGGAAGTCCAGATGGTCGAGCCGGCCGGAATAGATCGTCCGAGGCAGCGACCACTGCGTCAGGGAAATCTCGATCCTGGGTTGCAGCCGTCTTCTCCACTTGCAGGCGACAGCCGACCAATGGCAGTGCGGCCGCCCAATGAAATATCTGCGTGTCCGCACATTGGGCGTCTGCGTTAGACCGTTGCTATTCGAAGGCGGCGTGGTACTCCTGGAGGCTCTTGACCTCGGGCTCTCTCTTTCGGACGGCGGCGATGCCCTTGGCGGCGGCCAGGGCGGCCGCGATGGTCGTGATGTATGGGACTCTATACCGGATCGCGGCCTTGCGGATGTAGGAGTCGTCGGTTTTGCTCGCCTTGCCCTTGGGCGTGTTGATTACGAGCTGGATCTTGCCGTTCATGACCTCGTCGGCGATATGCGGTCGCT
>JAAYBA010000376.1 GCA_012719085.1 Planctomycetota bacterium | reverse complement strand
GCCAGCGCGGGCACATACCACAGCCACTTCACCATGTCCTCATCGACCACGGCGGCCAATGACGCGATGATGAAACCGATCGTTACCATCAGGAATCCAAGCAGTCTCAGAAGTCTATCCCCCCTTCATTCCGATGATGACCGAATAGACGGCGAAGCCGACGCCGACGATCCCTTCGCCGATGACCAGCCCGGCGGCGATGGGGATGCCCGTCTGCTCACTGTAGTGGCGGCCCTTGATTCTGTCGCTGACGATCCGCAGGACTGTGCCGATCGTGTAGGTCAGCACGATGCTGAACGGCAGGTAGAATCCGAGGCCCACCTGGATGCCGAGGCCACCGATCCCCGTGGTGCTCAACAGCGCACCGAGGCCCGCTCCGGCCAAGTACTTGTGCACGGGCACGTCGCCTTCGAGGATGCCTTTCATCATGCTGGCCAGCACGGTCCCCTGTGGGGCCGGGAGCCTCTCGCTGCCCAGGCCGTAGGCCTTGTGCAGGACGAACAACAGGCCGATCATCAGGATCGGTCCGATCCAGGTCGCGAGGAACTGCCCGTATTGCTGTCGCTTGGGGATGGCGCCCACCAGATAGCCCGTCTTCAGATCCAGCATCAGGTCGGTGGCCTGCGACATCGCCATGCACGTGGCGGCGCCGACCATCACCGAAGAGATCATGGCGGCCCGGTCGCCGAGGCCTTTGGTGATGACGATCAGAATCGTCACCGCGATCAAGGTCATGCCGCTCATCGGCGACCAGTTGGTCCGTCCGATGCACTCCGAGAGAATCACGCCGGCCATCCAGATCCAGATCGTGCCCAGCACCGCCATGAGAACCCCGCGCGCCAGGCCCATTTCCTCGACGGAAAGGACTGCGACAACGCCCAGGACGATCACGGCGCCGACGACGCCCACATAGAGCAACTTGATGGGCATTTCGTCCTTCGACAATGAGGCCCCGCTCCTGGCGGCCGATTGCATGCTGCGAACGGCGCTGACGATCAACGGCAGGGCCAGGGCGATCCCGGCCAGGGCGCCACCGACGAGCATCCCGATCCCGACCGGCCGGAACAGCAGCTTGTTCAGGTACGCGGGCATCGTGAGACTCTGCTGCCCCATCTGCTCGGCCAGGGCCTGCAACTGCTCCGGCGTGGGCAACAGGCCCATCCTCGCAAGAATCGGCGCCAGCACCCAATAGCAGGCGTACCCGCCGATGACAAAACAGAGCCCACCCTTGCCGGCGATGAAGCCGATGCCGATCGTCAGCAGCGAGACGAACCAGACGCCGTTCATGTAGTCCGGCATGCCGATATAGGCGCCCAGCGCCCAGTTCTCGAAGCCCGTTGCGTGGCTGATGACGGCGACCGTCGCGCTCAGCGCCGCGCCGATCACCAGCAGAATCGCCTTGTGGACGCCGGCGCCGGGGCTCTTGAGCACGGTCGCGACCGCCACGCCCCCCGGATAGGTCAGCCGCTCGAAGTCGATCATCTGCTTGCGAAGCGGGATGATGAAGGCGATGCCGAGAACGCCGCCGGCGATGGCGCCGAAGACCATCAGATAGGGGTTGAAATCGGTGCGGCCCAGGATGAACAGGGCCGGCACGGAGAACATGATCCCCGCCGAGGCGCCGTTAACGCTGCTGGCCACCGTCTGGCTGATGTTGTTCTCGATGATGCTGTTGCGCCGCAGGATGCCGCGCAGCACGCCAAAGCCCAGGATGGCCGCCAGCTCCGAGCCCTCGTGAGAGAAGCCGAGGATCAGGCAGGCGTAGCCCATGCTGATCGTGATGAGAAAGCCCAGTCCGTAGCCGACCAGCAGCGCCGTCCACGTCAGTTCGGGATACGGCCCCCGGCGGATGACTCTTCCCCCACCACTGCGAGCTTCTGCCACGTCCTACTCTCCTTAGCAAGGGCGCACAGCAAGCCTGTCCTACGCGTCGCTCGCGTTCGCTTTTGAACAGCGCCCCGAAGGCCAAAACGAACGGAGAGGGCGGGATTCGAACCCGCGGTAGGGACAAGCCCTACACAGCCTTTCCAAGGCTGCTCGATCAGCCACTCCGACACCTCTCCGGCAGCAGCAGTTCGATTCTACGCCAAACCGGCCCAAAGACAAGCCCAAATGCCAAAAACCTGGCCCGCACCCCGCGACTGGGGCCGGCGGTGGACTTTTTCGGCCAGGCGTCGCAGAATGGTGAACCGGGGCGTTTGCCGCGGGGACTGGATATGTGAACATGCATGATGTGTCCGGACAACTCGTCGACGAGCTGCTGGTGATGGAGGCCCAGAGCGGCAACGCCAAGGCCTTCGAGGCGCTGGTCAGTCGCTGGCAGAAGCGGCTCTGGCAGTACGCCCGTCGTCTGACGGGCAGTTCCGAGGCGGCGTGGGACGTTACGCAGGAAAGCTGGCTGGGCGTGGTGCGTGGGATTCGCAGGCTGAACGACCCGGCCCGGCTGCGACCCTGGCTCTATCGCATCGTGACCAACAAGGCCAACGACTGGATTCGGTCTGTGGCCCAGACTCGAACGCCGGTCGCGGCCTCCGATCCGGCGTCGGACGACACGTTGGACGTGGATGTCTCGGCCGACCTGCAACGCATTCTGCGGCAGTTGCCGGCCCGCAGCCGGGTGGTGCTGACGCTGTACTATCTCGAAGGGCTTGGCCTGTCGGAGGTCGCCCGCGTGTTGGATGTTCCGGCCGGGACGGTCAAGTCGCGACTGTTTCACGCCAGAAATGAGTTCAAGGAAATCTGGCAGCAATCGGCAGGATAGCCTGCAAGGAGAGCCACCATGAATGAAGAACAGATCAGAAAGATCATCGACGGACCGCAGGACTACGACGACTCCAAGGAAGACAGCCTTTGCTCGATGCTCAGCGATTTCTACAGCCGCAAGATGCTCTCGACGGCGATCCTCGTCTGGTTCTGGGGGAT
>JAAYBA010000375.1 GCA_012719085.1 Planctomycetota bacterium | reverse complement strand
TCAGAAAGATCATCGACGGACCGCAGGACTACGACGACTCCAAGGAAGACAGCCTTTGCTCGATGCTCAGCGATTTCTACAGCCGCAAGATGCTCTCGACGGCGATCCTCGTCTGGTTCTGGGGGATTGTCTTCGTCGCCGGCGCCGTGTACAGTGCCGTCAGGTTCTTCGCCGCCGACCACACCAAAGACCAGATCATGTACGCGGCCCTCTTCATCTGCCTCGTACACTTCGTCGGTCTGATGAAGGTCTTCGCCTGGCAGATGATCGCACGAAACAGCATCAAACGCGAGGTCAAACGCCTCGAACTCCGCATCGCCGAGCTGTCCGCATCGCTGACCGGCAAGGCGAGCCGGTAACCGATCCACTGGCGGGGTGGTCTTGCACGCAGGCTATTCGTCCTGTGCTTGTCGGACCCAGAAGCGGCCATGCCCGAAATCCAGGACGATCGCCGTGTCGAAGAAGCTGGCCATCCCCATGACCAAAGTGCCTGGCCTCCAGCCGGCGCCTTCATCGACGACGGCGATCGTCCCGATCGGCAAGGTTCTTGACCCCACCTGCAATTGCTCGACGATCACTTTCTCAACATCGGTCCAGCCGCGGAACATCTTGGACCGGCTCCGCGATGACTCAATGACTTTGACGTCGGCCGAGAGTCCTTGCCACATATTCGGCTCAACGTACAGATTCCAGGCGGCCGCCGTGTCGATCTTCACGCGGCGGGTCCGTCCGGCAAGGGGAATCTCAACGAAGACCTCCAGTCCGGCGTCATGCCCACCCTCCCACGCCAACGGGTAATGTCGCCAGGAGTCGCTCGGTCCCGGCGTGAAACTCTGGAGCAGTCCGAATTCCACCTCCGACGTGGTGTGGTCGATGAGCAGGTACTGAAAGCTGCGCATCACTTGCAGCCCCAGGATGATTTGTCTCTCCTTCTGCGTTCGTTTGCCAAAAGCCCGCCGTTCATAGTGACCGAGCATGTAGCAGCAGGGCGGGTGGCGGAGCGTCATGCCACCGATCTCGATCTGCTCGATATCGCAGAGCCCGCCCACGCCGGGACCTGCCTCGACCGGGTAAATCGCGAGTCCGCTTTCGACGGCCACCACATCATTGACGATTACACCTTGAGGAGATCCCGTGTCGATCAGCACCGGGTACTCTCTTTCGCTGTTGAGCGTTCCCATGACACTGGTGGGTGGGCCGTCGAGTCTCTTCATGCGGCAGATCGGGTGTTGCGCACGGATCTCGGAGGCTTTCCAGTGGACGTCCACTCGATTCGGTTCGGCGTTGAGCACGGTGAAGAACGCGTTGTTTGCATCGAGCACGCGCACGCCGGGCCGCGTCGCCAGATTCGGCGTTTCGACAAAGACGGTTCGCTCTGCAAACGTGCCCGCTCGATCGAGCAGCGTCCAGACGAGCAGAGACGCCCCACAGAGTGCGGCCAGTGCCCAGAGAAGGAGGAGTGCCGCCGCTCTCTTCCGCATCCATGAGCTGCGAGCGAGTTTCATGTCCTCTCCTCTGGCGCTTCCCTTATGGCTCTTCGGGATGCATAGATTGGCCAATCCGGCGGACCTTGCGCTCGGTGCTGATGCACGCCAGGCTGCCGGCG
>JAAYBA010000374.1 GCA_012719085.1 Planctomycetota bacterium | reverse complement strand
TCGCCGGATCGGGGTGGACCCAGGGGCGGCGATAGGGCCGGGCCAGGAGGCGGTTGGCCTCGTCGTCGCCGACGACCTTGCCCTGCTTCGGGTCCCACTGGAGCGTGCGGCCCAGCTTGCAGGCCATATTCGCCAGGATGCACGAGGTCGCGGTGATGTAGCCCTGCTCGATGTCGCAGACGGGTCTGGTCCGCGTCTCGATCGCATCGAGGAGGTTCTGCCAGTGGCGCCGCATCGGGGCTGCGACGTGCCGCTCCAGGTCCTTCTCGGTCTCGTCTTCGGGGTACTTGTCGTACTCGTAGAGGGCCTTGCCGCTGAGCCGTTCGCCCTGGCCTTGCGGGATGAACTCATACTTGTGGACATCGACCTTGAGCGTGCCCTTGTCGCCGTAGATGACGCCGCCCCAGGGATACTCCGGATCGGGGGCGCTGCCCCAGGTGCGATGGGTCCAGACGACCGGCAGGTCGCCGAAGTCGAACGTGGCGATCTGGGTGTCGCTGATGTTGGCGGTGCTCGCCTTGTCGACGAGGATGCCGCCGGAGGAACTGACGTGGGTGGGCCAGCCGAGATCGAGCAGCCAGCGGACCATGTCGAGCATGTGCACGCACATGTCGCCGACGATGCCGTTGCCGTACTCCATGAAGGCCCGCCAGCCGCGCGGATGGACCCAGCGGTTGTAGGGCCGCGCCGGCGCCGGGCCGGTCCACATCTCGTAGTCGAGGTGTTCGGGCGGGGTCATCTCGGGCGCCTGGCCCCGCGCCCGCATGTGATAGTAGCAGCAGATTTCGACATGGGCGATCTTGCCGAGCAGGCCGGCTTCGATCACCCGCTTGCGGGCCTCGATCAGGTGCGGCGTGCTACGCCGCTGCATGTTGACCTGGACCATGCGGCCGTACTTTCTTGCCGCCGCCAGCATCGCCTGGCCCTCGACGATATCGGTGCTGAGGGGCTTCTCGACATACACGTCGGCGCCCGCCTGGACCGCTGCGATCATCGCCAGGGCGTGCCAGTGGTCGGGCGTGGCCACGTGCACGATGTCCAGCTCTTCCTGTTTGAGCATCTGGCGGTAGTCGCCGTAGGTGCGGGGCGTCTTCTTGGAGGCCTGACGGTCGGCGACCATCCGGGCGGCCTCGGCCACCATGTTCCGGTCCACGTCACAGAGGGCGACGACCTCGACCGGCGCGATCTGGAGCAGTCGGAACAACGCGCTCTTGCCGTACCAGCCGGTCCCGATCAGGGCGACGCGCTTGGGTTTGGGCTGCGCGAAGGCGGGCACGAGTCCTCCGAAAGAGGACAAGGCAATCCCGGCGGCGGTGGTCTGAAGGAATTGGCGACGATTCATAGCATTCTCCTCAATCTGTGCGCAAAATGAACGGACCACCATCATGGCCGGTCAGAAGCAATTTCGCAACGGTTTTCCGGCCTCGTCGCGACAGAAGCACAGGGGGGCCTTTGGGCCAACGACGGTTCCCATCGGGCAGCGGGTACGGCTTTTTGCGTTTGACCGCCATCTGCGGGGTCCCTACAATCAAGGGCCGATGAGCAGGTCCTGCGGGACCTACGTGACCGATCAACGGAATCGAACAGGACGATGAAACGAGGTGAAGGAACATGAAGAAGAACCAAGGGCACTCCAAACTCTCCCGTCGTGACTTTCTGGCGACCACCGCCGCCTCTTTCGCTGCCGCCGGGCTGATGGGCGCCGGCTGCGGAAACGGCATGCGGAACACGTTCGCCAAACGTCAGCTCCCCGTCGGCGTGCAGCTCTACTCGGTCCGCGCCGAGTGCGCCAAGGACCTGCCCGGCACCATCGCCAAGGTGGCGGCGATGGGGTACGACGGCGTCGAGTTCGCCGGCTACTACGATTACTCCGCCAAGGACCTGCGCAAGATCCTCGACGACAACGGCCTGAAGTGCTGCGGCACGCACACTCAGATGGATACGCTCTCCGACGCCAACCTCGACGCGACCATCGAGTTCAACACGATCCTGGGCAACAAGTACCTCATCGTCCCGTGGCTGCAGCCCAACGACGCCAGCCCGAAAGAGGCCTGGCTGGCGTACGCCAAACGATTCAATCAACTGGCCGAGAAGGTCCCGGCGCACGGCATGGTCGTGGGATATCACTGCCACGCCCATGACTTCCATGCCCTCGACGGCGGCGACGTACCGTGGGACATTCTGTTCGGCAACACGGGCAAGCACGTCGTCATGCAGATGGACACAGGCAACTGCATGGACGGCGGCGGCGATCCGGTGGCCTATCTGAAGAAGTACCCCGGCCGGTCGCTCACGGTCCATCTGAAAGAACATTCGAAGACGAACAAGAACGCCATCATCGGCGAAGGCGACGTCCCCTGGGACGAAGTCTTCTCCGTTTGCGAGACCATCGGCGGCACGCAGTGGTATATCATCGAGGAGGAGAAGGACGTGTATCCGCCGCTCGAAGCCATCGATCTGTGTCTGAAGAACTACCGCAAGCTGCGCGCGTGACGACGCCGGCCACCGTGGCGGGCGTTTCGAGGGGAACGGCGCGTCACGGGACAGAAGGGAATTGACCGCAGGGGCGAGTTTCTACTCGCCCCTGTGTTCGTTTGGAGCATCGGGGTGTCGGGGCCGTCGGTGCGTTCTTCGCACGATCATCTCAGGGGTTCGAAGGTCACGCTCAGGTCGGCCAGATCGACGATCGCCACGTGGCCTTCAGCGGTCATCCAGTCCCTCGCCGCCCCCGGATTGACGATCAGGGTCCTGCCGACGCGGTGGGTGTCCTGATGGTGCGTGTGGCCGTAGACGACCAGGTCGTAGGCCTGGCTGTCGATCGCCGGACGGACCGAAGAGGGTTTGTGCGCCATGAAGACCGTCCTGCCGTCGAGCTGCCCGTCGAAGCAGGACTCATGCGCTTCGCCGCCGAAGGCCTCGATGGTGCCTCTGAGCGAGACGCGGTCCGCATCGCAGTTGCCCAGGACCGCAATGAACCGGTCGTGACGCGCGCCGACGCCAAAGTCGGCGAACAGCGCCGCCGTGGCCGGTGCCGTCATGTCGCCGGCGTGGAGAATGCACGCGATGCCGCCTTCGGTGAAGATCTCAATCGCCCGGCGGACGCTGCGATGGTTGTCGTGTGTGTCGGAGATGATGCCGATGCGCATCGGTTCTGTCCTCCACGGGGATTCAGAGCGATTCGAGCTATTCCTTTGCCGTGCCATCTTACCACGGTCTCACCGGTCTGCAAGGCCTCGCCAGGGACAGGGACAAACGCGGGTCTGATTTCCACAGGCCGCTGCCAGAATGGCAACAGAGTTCGGATGCGATTGGCCGATAGAAGAAGATAGCTGGTATTGTGTTCACGTGGGCCGTTGGCCCAGCGAAAGCAGGATTCGCCACATTTATCAGGGAGTGATAGCGATGAACGGACGAGGCAGAGCAATGGCTGTCGTCGGCGCCGTGATGATCCCGGCCTTCCTGGCCGGCTGCGAAGGCAATACGCGGGCGGTCTTCACCAAACCCGAGTTGATCAGCTACGAGCGCCTGGCCGTGCTCGGCCTGGACCCCGAGCAGGAGCAGATCTTCATGGCCGCCTACGTGAAGACCTTCGTCGGCAAGCCCATCACCTTCGTCGAGCGGGGTGAGCTGGCCAAAATCATCGGCGAGCAGGACCTGCTTCAAGGCCGGCTCAACGACAGCACGCGGGCCCGCATCAAGCAGATCCTCGGCGTCGAGGCGCTGTTCTTGTGCAATTACTACAAGGACGATGATCGCCCGGGCAAACTGATGAAGCTGCGCGTTCGGGTCGTTGACAGCGAGACCGGGGCCATCGTCGGCTCGGCGTTGACGGAGACCTTCCTGCGGTTTGACAATCATGCGCAAGCGGCCGTCGAGGCGTTGAAGAAGGACCTGCTCGGCGGCGGGTACCATCGAAGCTATCCCTACCCCGAGCAGGGGCCTGCCCCGATGTGATCCTGACGCCCTGCGCACATTGCGCTGGTTGTCGCACGTGTCGGACAGTCAATGTGGGATGGGCGTCAGCCCATGCCGTTCATTTCGATCGTTCCAATCCGCCTGGGCTAAAAGCCCATCCTACGCGCTACGCGCCGGCGCCCTCGCGATAGACCAGGGAGAATTCGACGGGGTGCTCGCCCCCGACGCATGTGGTTGCAGCGACCCGGACCATCCCCTCATTCGGACGGCTTCGCAATTCGCGTCCCTGGACCACGGAGGGGACGGAGATCAGGATGCTCTGGTAATTGTCCTGGATGCGGGTTTTGACCGCTCCCATGACCATGTTGGCGATTTCGCCCATGGCGTCGACGAGGTCGTCGTCGGCCAGCTCATCGGGCGAGTCCATACACAGCATGCCGGCGGCGATGGCGCGGGCGCCGGTCATGTTGCAGCAGACGCCCAGACAGCCTTCGATGTTTCCGGCGAATGTGATCGTCCCGAGCAACGTCACTCCTGTCGGGTCGGGTTTCTGCCCTTCGACTTCCTCCAGCGGCATGAAGACCATCGATTCGAAGACTTCCTTGGCGCTGTCCAGCAGCACGCCCTTGAGAGATGACGTTGTCACGTTTTTGGTTTCCATGCTCTGATCCGATCATTCGTTCCGGCGGCCCCGGCCCCGCCGTGTGGCGGGATTCAGACCGGCTGAACCGCTGTCCGAGCGTATTCATCGGCGTGCAAACCCCGCGTCTCCAACGGGTCTTCGTCTTTTTCTGCCATTTCCGCTCCCGGCCGCTTCGGAATCCGTCGGAACGCCGCTGTAGAACGAAGGACCTCAGCGTCCGCACGCGTCACCCGACCGTTTCTCGGACGCGCCGAGCCTATGTGCCTGCGCGCAACTGTTCCCGGACGACGCGGTAGAACGTGTCGCGGGCCCGCCGTTCGATCCAGGGTGTGTGTCCGCAGTTGCGCAGAAGGACGAACTGGAAGTCGTTCACGACAGCGGCGAGCGGCTCGCGGACGCCTGCGGCCGGGTGCGGGTCCTCGTCGCCGTGAACGGCTACGACCGGGCAGTCGATTCGCCGGCCGAGGTCCAGAAGCCGACCGCTGCTGCGCAGGTGGGCCGCCTCGCTCCAGACGCTCTGGTGAATCGACCAGGAGGTCTGCAACTCGTCGCTATCGAGCGTCAGCGGGTCGCAGGCGTCGGCCTTGGCGAAAAGCCTGCCGAACTGAGCCAGCAGCGCATCGGCGTCGGCCAGGTTCGGGTCCTTCATGGCTTCCATCATCGCCTGGACCTCTCTGCGCTCGTCGGCGTTCAGACGACTCAGCCGCGTCTGGAGGATGCCCGAGGCACATCTTTCTTCGAACGGCGCGCTGGAGACGAGGATCAGCTTCTTCACCAGACCGGGATGATGCGCGGCGCAGAGGTAGCTCAGCCACGCTCCCCACGAGAAGCCGACGAGAATCGCGGGAAGATCGGCATTCGCCTCCAATACGGTCTTGAGTTCCTCGATCTGCCCATCGACGGACGCCTGCGTCTGAAGGGGCTCCAACACGCCCCCATCGCGGGCCAGCTCCCGCGCCACGGACGCCATCTGTCCGGCGGCGCCGGGCCCGCCGTGGATCACCGCCACGCCGAACGGTCCGCCTCCGTACGTCCTGAGGTTCACCATCGCATTTCCGCCGTCGCAATCCCGCACAGAGGAGACAATCACGGCAGGGGACGTTTGAAAATCACGACGACGTCGCGCGTCTCGCCGTAGCTCTTGTTCGTATCGAAGCCGGCCACCAGCTCCCACCCCTGGGAGCCCAGTTGATTCATGTAGGCGTCGAGCTGGTTCTCGTCGAACTTGCCGCCCAGAAAGCCGCTCGTAGCCAGTTTAACCGTCCGGTACTCCCACCTCATGCTGTTTCTCCTTCCCAAGGACCGTTTTGTCGATGAGCACCAGGGTACTCTATCATTCCGGGCGTGCTGCTGACAAGCACAGACCGGTTGTGTGCCCGTCTGGACAGAAGGACCTGCTGTCAGCGCATTGTTGTTTTCAGAGGTTCAATCAACGGCTAAGATGGGTCGGCAGAGCCGATCCTGATGTATCCCGGGATCGGGCCCGAACGATAGCACTGACAGCAGCGGACAGAAAACAGAGGGACAACGCATGGCCAAAGCCAAACTGAAATCGATCGCCGTGATGACGGGCGGAGGCGACTGCCCCGGCCTGAACGCCGTGATTCGAGCGGTGACCAAAACGGCTATCAACGACCACGGTCTGACCGTCTGGGGCATTCAGGACGGCTACCTCGGATTCATCGAGAACCGCATCGACCGCCTGACCTACGAACAAACCAGCAACATCCTCACCGTTGGCGGCACGATTCTGGGCAGCAGCAACACGTCCAATCCGTTCCACTTCCCCGTCACAACGGGCGGACGCACGCAGATGAAGGACGTCTCGGATCGATGCCTCCGCGCCCTGAAGGAGCGTGATATCGACGCCCTGGTCTGCATCGGCGGCGACGGCACGATGGCCTCGGCGGCCGGATTCGCCAAGAAGGGCCTGACCGTCATCGGCGTGCCCAAGACGATCGACAACGACCTGGCGGGCACCGATGTCACGTTTGGCTTTGACACGGCCGTCACGACGGCAACCGAAGCCATCGACAAGGTCCACACCACCGCCAGTTCGCACCAGCGCGTGATGATCGTCGAGGTGATGGGTCGCTACGCCGGCTGGATCGCCCTGTACGCCGGGGCCGCCGGCGGCGCCGACGTGATCCTCCTCCCGGAAATCCCCTACAAACTCGACACCGTCTGCCAATACGTCATCGGGCGATCCAAGAAAGGAAAACGCTTCAGCATCATCGTCGTCTCGGAAGGGGCGAAGGAAAAGGGCGGGCAGATGGTCGTCCTCAAGCGCGTTGCGCATAGTCCCGACCCGATCCGCCTGGGCGGGATCGGCGAGAAGCTGGCCGAAGACATCAACCGGCAGACCGGCCTGGATTGTCGCGCAGTGGTCCTCGGGCACGTCCAGCGGGGCGGCACGCCGACGCCGCGCGACCGGACGCTGGCGACGATGTTCGGCCACTCCGCAATCGAACTGCTGGCCGCGGGCGTCCGGAACCGCCTGGTGGTCTGGAAGGGCGGCGGGATTTCCAGCGTCCCCCTGGCCAGCATTGCCGGCAAGATCAAGAAAGTCCCAAAGAACCACCCGCTGGTCCGGGCCGCCAAGGCCATCGGCGCGACCTTCGGCGTGTGATGTGTGGCGGCTTGGAAGATGACCCGACGGCAACCGAAAAAGACATTCTTCTGGATTCTGGCGATTCTCGTCGCCGTGGCATCGATCCTGCTCTGGTGGCTCGGCCTGCCGGGGCTGTACGCCTATCTGATCGGCATCAACGCCGTGACCGTGGTCCTTTACGGCTACGACAAGCGACAGGCGGTCCTGCGCGGCGGACGCGTGCCGGAGGTGATTTTGCATCTGGCGGCATTGGCCGGGGGCAGCCCCGGCGCGTTGGGGGCCCAGGGACTGTTCCGGCACAAGACGCAGAAACTCAAATTCAGGATGGTATTCATCGGCATCATCCTGGTGCAGATTCTGGCGGCAATCGGCTACTGGTATTTCATTCTCCGGGCCTCATAGGTGAAGACGTTTCCTTCGGACATCCAGTTCCGCAAGCCCTGGCGTCGCTACCAGCAGCGCGTGCTGTCGGAGCTGGACGACTACCTCGACGACAACCACCTGCACATCGTCGCGGCGCCCGGCTCGGGCAAGACGGTGCTGGGCCTGGAGGTCGTCCGTCGGCTGAACCGGCCCACGCTGATCTTCACCCCGACCGTCGCCATCCGCGACCAGTGGATCGACCGGCTCGTCGGCCTGTTCAGCGATCGTGGTCCGGGTCTGCCCGACTGGGTCTCGCGGGACATTCGCGACCCGCGATTCCTCACCGTCTCGACCTATCAGGGTCTGCACAGCGTCTACTCGGGCCAGGAGGAGGAAGAGGAAGACCAGCAACCGCAGCCGGCCGGCGAGAAAGCGGGCAAAAACGGCCCCCGATCGGCTCGGAAGGCCGCTCTGCTGAAGAAGCTGGGCGCGCTGGACGTTCGCACGCTCGTGCTCGACGAGGCGCACCATCTGAGGAATGAGTGGTGGCGGTGTCTGATCGATGTGAAGAAGAACCTGAACGAGCCGACGGTTGTGGCGCTGACCGCCACCGCGCCGTTCGACGTCTCGCCGTTCGAGTGGGACCGCTATGTCGATTTGTGCGGCTCGATCGACGCGGAGATCACCGTGCCCGAGCTGGTGCAGGAGAGGAACCTCTGCCCGCACCAGGATTACGTGTACATCTCGACGCCGCTGCGGGCCGAGCAGGCCGAACTCGCGGAGTTCCGTCGCCAGGTCGATGCCTCCGTCAAGGCGCTGACCGGCAATGAGGCATTCATCCAGGCCCTTGAAGGCGACCGCCGCGTCGTCGAGCCTGGGACGCACGTCGAGGAGATCCTCGCCGATCCGGGTTTCTATTCGAGCGTCGCCATCTTCCTCAGTCACGTTCGAGGCCGGCCGCCCAGGAAGCTGCTGGCCGCGATCGGCTTCTCGCGGCGCAAGTGCCGCCCGCTGACGCTCGAATGGCTCCAGACCCTGCTGACCGGCTGCCTCTACAGCCACGCCAAGTCGTTTGAAGCCCACAAGGGTCTGTTCCAGCAGATCGCCCGCGACCTCAAGCGGATCGGTGCGATCGAGCGGCGCACGGTGAGCCTGCGGAGCACGAGCCGGACCGCCCAATTGCTGACGCGAAGCGCCTCGAAGCTCAAGAGCATCGAGGACATCGTCGAGATGGAGGGCCAATCTCTCGGTCCGGCTCTGCGAATGGTCGTCCTGACCGACTTCGTTCGCAGCGCCGATTTCCCCAGGGACACGACCGACACCAAAGACCTCAAGCGACTGGGCGTCGTGCCGATCTTCGAGCAGATCCGCCGCAGCAAGGCCCCCGACGTCCGGCTCGGCATCCTCACGGGAACGCTGACCGTCGTCCCTTCCGACACGCAGGAGTCGTTGCGAGCGATCGGCGCGGACCTCGGAATCGACTCTGGCAGCATCGCCTTCAAGCCGCTGGCCCACGACGAGCGGTTCTGCGAGGTCGTCGTTCGCGGCGCCGACAAGCAGAAGATCGTCGCGCTCGTCACGAATCTGTTCCGCCAGGGCGGCGTCACCGTGCTGGTCGGGACCACCTCGCTGCTCGGCGAAGGCTGGGACGCGCCGTCGGTCAACACGCTGATCCTCGCCAGCTTCGTCGGCTCGTATATGCTCAGCAACCAGATGCGCGGCCGCGCCATCCGAACCGAAGAGGGCCACCCCACCAAGACCGCCAACATCTGGCACTTGGTCTGCCAGGAGACCGGGGTCGCCGAACCGGGCGAGGACCTCGATACACTGATGCGTCGGTTCAAGGCCTTTGTCGGCGTCTCGTTCAAGAGAAGCGCAATCGAAAGCGGCTTGTCCCGGCTCGGGCTCGGCAACCCTCCCTACGACCCGACTCGGATCGACCAGATCAACGCGACCATGACGCAGCAGGCACGGGATCGCGGCGGCCTGCGAACGCGATGGGAGCTGGCGCTCGGCGCCGCCCGCATCGGGGCCATGGCCGAAGAGGTCACGACCTCGCAACTGGCGCTGCCGCGCGACTTCGTGGTCACGCGGACGGTCCTGGCGGTGCTGTGGCAGGTGTGGTTCTGGGGCGTATCGGCCTTCTCGATCTGGATGTCCCGATCCGCTGCGTCCTGGCCGCTGCGGGTGCTGATGCTCCTTCTGGCGGCCGTGTCGGCCCTGGCGGCGGTGGCGGCCCTTCCGAAGTTCTTCAAGGCCCTGTGGCTGCTGTTGCGTCACGGCTCGGTCGCATCGAGCATGAAGCAGATCGGCAACGCCCTGCTCAAGGCTCTCGTCGAGGCCGGTGTCATCGACGCCCGCCGTGCCCGGCCCCGCGTCATCGCGCAACGCCGGGAGTATGGCCTGGTCGCCTGCTCCGTCAAGGGCGGCAGCACGCGGGAGCGATCGGTCTTCCTCGAAGCCCTCCAGGAACTGCTCGGCCCCATCGACGATCCACGCTATCTGCTCGTGCGAAAGAGCCCGCTCGGCCCCTTCATGCGGAAAGACTACCACGCCGTGCCCAGGGCCCTCGCGAAGAACAAAGAGTCCGCCGAGCATTTCCGCCGGATGTGGGCCCGCTACATCGGCCCCTGCGAGGCCCTCTACACCCGAAACCCCCAAGGCCGCCAGACGCTCCTCAAGGCCCGCGCCCAATCGGTCTCCACCGCCTTCCACCGCCGCACCGACCGCACCCGCACCTGGAGATGACATTGGCGCACACAACGGCCCACCCCTTGTCACCCCGAGCGAAATGTCGTGCAGTCGAGGGGTCTGGC
Source organism: Planctomycetota bacterium (assembly GCA_012719085.1). GTDB lineage: Bacteria > Planctomycetota > Phycisphaerae > Sedimentisphaerales > Anaerobacaceae > Anaerobaca. The sequence goes on along the minus strand of JAAYBA010000374.1, from coordinate 7,158 downwards.
CATCCATCCGATGTATCTTTCGGTTCGCATATGCGATTCACGCCCGTAGGGGCCAGGCATGCCTCGCCCTACAGGGAGCGACACGACTTGTTGGCGGGCTCTGCGAAAATCTACCTCCAGACATGAATCGCACCCGCCGCGATAGGGTGCGGTGCATGTTGCGCAGCGGCCCCGCGCTTGTCATGCTGAGCGAAGCCGAAGCATCTGGCCAGAGACTGGGCCTGTACCTCATTCGCAACCAGATTCCTCCGCTTCGCGGCGCTCCGGTCGGAATGACAAGGTCTGCTGCTGGAGCCTGTGCACGAACTTGCCTTCAGACAGGCGCGTGGCAGCCTGAAGGCATAGCCTTGGGGATGGCGTTTGGGCTTGTGTATCCAGAGACGCCGACACTTCCGGCCATCCCCAAGTCCTGTGGATCTTTCGACGTCGCTCAAGACAGGCTTTGAGTCTGCCACCCAGACGCTTCAAAGGCTCAGAAGTGCCGGTGCCCCGGAAATCTACACACGCCGTTGTCACCCAGAGCGAAACGAAGTGCAGTCGAGGGGGCTGGCCATCGATTCGATGTATCTTCCGGTTCGCATACGCGATTGACGCCTGTAGGGGCGACGTCCGCCACAGGCGGATCGCCCTCATGCAAACGTGAAAGATACTCGACGTGACAGGCAGCAGGCGACCGAACGGAGGCTCTGGCACGGCGCTCAGTTTCGCCGGCCGGACGTGTCGATGATTTCGGGGGTCTTGGTTTGGAAGTATTCGAGCCAGCCGCGGAGGAGCATGCCCTTGAGGTCGTGCGGCTGGCGGCTGTATTCCTCGGCGGTCCTGCCCCAATAGAAGCTGATGTAGCCGTCGGCGATCTGCCGTGAGCCGTCGATGAAGGCGTCCATCTCGTTGAGGCTGCAACGAAGGGGGAACATCTCCTCGATCACCAGAGGCTTGCCGACGTCGTAGACCTCCAGCGCCTTCAGGGCCTTGTCGATTTCACCTCGCTCCGGATAGAAATGCACGCTGACGAAATCCAGGTTCTCACTGACCTCTTTGGAATAGAAGAGGGGCTTGGCCTTCGGCCAGGTCATCGCCCACGGGATCACGCCGATCGTGACCATGCTTCGGGCATCGTGCTTGCGGATGGCGGCAACGAGCGCATCGACCCAGGCCCTGGCCACCTCTTCCCGGCGGCGGCCGGCCAGATCGAGCGCGATCCGCTGAACGAAATGCTTGCCCGCAAAGTCGCCTGCCAGCCAGTCGGTCTCGACCTTGTCGCCGCCGGGCAGGATCGGCTCGTTCATCAGGTCATAGCAGAAGATCGCGTCGCTGTGCGCGCAGGTCTTGGCGACCGCCTCCCAGAATTGCGCCTGGACGTCCCATCGCTGCGCCTCGTTCATGGCGTTGTACCAGGCGGGCACATCCTGCTTGTGGTAGCAGCCCAGGCCGGTAACGTCGAGATAGAGCCCCGTCCGCTCGGCCAGCTTCACGAGGTCGGCCAGCCGGGCCAGCGACGCGTCGTTGGGCTCCTGCGGCGCGTTCATGAATCGCCCGACCTGCAAGTGGACCCGGACGACGTTGGCGCCGAGGGCTTTGATCTCGCCGAAGTCCTCCACGACGGTCGGCCATTCGTTTTGCCAGTAGTCTTCGAGCAGGCGCCCGTCATCGTCATGATCGTAATTGACGCCCCAGGCGATGAATCGCCGGCCGGATTCAGCGCCGACGAAGTGCCTCCCATCGTCGCTGGCGCGGATTCGCTCCAGACCCTTTTCGCCGGCCGCCCAGCACAGAGACGCCAGGGCCGCGCAGACGGTCAGCGAGATCATCGGTATTCTGAAATCGTGTCGCCTTGCGGTCATGATATCCTCCAGGGTTCTCATTGGTGATTGTTGCAGTACTTGTGCGGATCGTTCATGAAGTTCTTATACGTCTGATAGTGGGGCGTCTGTTCATACGCGATCGGCTGGATGGGAATCTCGTCGAAACTGTAGATCGCCGCACCGGGACAGGCCAAAAGGATGGGCGAGTGCGTGGCGATGATGAACTGCGCGTGTCCGGCGGCCGCCATGCGGGCGAGCAGCTTCAGCAGCGCGATCTGCGTTGCGGGCGACAGCGCCGTCTCCGGCTCGTCCATCAGATAGAGCCCTTTGATCTCGTAGCGGGCCTTGAAGAACGACATGATCGACTGGCCGTGCGACTGGGTCAGCAGCGACTTGCCGCCGAAGTATTCGAGCAGGGCCGGGTCGGCGGCCGCCCATTCATCGAGGATGCGGGCGAAGTCATGGAACACCGACGATCCAAAGAACGAGCCGGGCACGCCACCGTCGGCCCATTCCACTGAGATGCACCGATGGAACTTATTCTCGTAGGGATTGTACTGGAATCGCGTCCGCCCGTAATCCTGCCAGATGTGGATGCCGGCCTTGCGCGCCACCGCTTCGAGCAGCGTCGATTTGCCCGTGCCGTTCTCGCCGACGAACATCGTCACAGGGCGCTCGAGAACGATATCTGCGGTTCGATGGAAGATGTCGAGATTGAACGGATAGTGTTCGCGGGTCGGATACGTATCCGGATGAAAGACGATACGACTCAAATGCATCAGGGTACCTCTCAGAAGGTTTCGGCTGTTGTCAGACACACGCCCATCATACGCCAAACGCGGCCGATCGGGTAGTCCTCCGACACGACGGACGCCACGGGGCCGCCCGGCGCCGGTCCCCTGGTCCTGCGACGTCGGCAAATATCCCCGAGATCTCAGGGGTTTTTGCTTGATCCGCACGTCCGCAGCGGATATACTATAGTGCTGAGACCAGGGAGGATCACACGGCAAGAGGCAGGAAGGGTGTCTGGCGCGTCTGGCGCGCCGCGACACAGGAGGCTCCCTGCGTTGCTCCGGTGTCCGTCGGGACAATCCGGGAACGGCAGGGGGTCCGCGCCACATGCGCCTGCACGCCGGATCGACAGAGAGGGATGGAAGGTGAAGAGAAGGTGGCGATCGTCGTTGCTCATGTCCCTGCAGGCAGGAACGTGTCGGACGCCGACGGTCGCCCGGTAGCGAGTCATACGAGCGCATGAGGGTGCAGACCACTGACGTTCTTCAGGACCAGGTTGCCGACGCGGCGCGCCCGCTTTCGGTATCGCTGGCGTCGGAGAGGGTCGGCAGCATCGACCGGCTGCGCGTCCTGGCGGCGATCGGCATCGTCTGGTTCCACACAGATGATGCGCCGTGTCGTGAGATCGGCTATGCGGGTCTTCCGATCTTTCTGCTGATCTTCTTCTCGCTGATCACGATCCGCAACGCCGAGGCGCCCTTGTCCGGCTTTCTGCGGCGGCGCTGCGATCGTCTTCTCAAGCCGTGGCTCTTCTGGTCGGCCTTGTACGGTCTTCTCCGGCTGGCCAGGGCGGCGTTCCTGAGCGATGCCGATTCGTTGGTCGAGATGCTGTCGTTGGAGACGATCCTCATGGGCACGCACATACACCTGTGGTATTTGCCGTATGCATTCGCCTGGGGGTGTGTGTTGTACGCAGTCAACCGACGCACGACGCGCGTCGGCCACATGGCGGTGGTACTTCCGGCTGTGGGGATTGGACTGCTCCTTCTTGTCTTTCACGCGCTCTGCCTGTCGAGCGCGCGGTGGGCGCGGCCGCTGCCTCAATGGGAGTTCGGCCTGGCCGCCGTGCCTCTGGGTTTTGCCATTGGGCGATCCCGGATGATTCCATCGCGCCAGCAGAGGCAGTGGCTGCTGTCTGTCGTGGTCTTGGCGGTGCTGGCGGTGTGCGGTGTGTTGACGGTGCTGGGGCGGGCTACGCCCGTCATTCCCCATGCCCTTGCGATCGTGCTCGTGTGTCTGGCATATGGCCGGCCTGTGAACGAGAGCGTCGTGGTGGCCGCCCTGGCGCCGCTGACGTTCGGGGTCTATCTGATTCATCCGCTGATCCACCGTGGGTTGGCGTGTTTCATCACCCCCGAGCAGCATTGTGCGGCGTTTATCGGGCTGACGGTGTGCCTTTCCGGACTGGCCACCTTGGCGCTGATGAGAACGCCTGTCAGGAGATTCGTATAGTCGCATCGTGGCGACGTGGGAGAGGGTGACATGCCAATCGTTCAACGCGTCAAGAACCGATGTCCCTGTGACGTTACAGCCCCAGGCAACACGGCCGTTCGCGGGCACGGCGACGGAACGGCGAAGTTGAAGGCGACACGACACCTCAATTGGCGGTTGGGACTTGTCCTTGTCCTGGCGGTCGCCATTCTTGCTGTGGTGGCGTGCATTCTGCAGCACTGGGAACGCTCCACGCGTCCCTCGTCGCCCCGTCCGGCCATGCAGTCCAGCGTTCGCTGACCGGCGCGCGATCAGAACAGGCGAGTGCTGTCGAGCAGGAAGGTGACGGGCCCATCGTTGATGCTGCTGACGTGCATGTGGGCGCCGAACGAGCCGGTCTGCACGCCGACGCCCCGTTGAGCGATCAGGGCGGCGACCTTCTCGTAGAGCGGCTCGGCGGTCTGTGGGGGTCCGGCCGCGTCGAACCCCGGCCGACGGCCCTTGCGACAGTCGCCCTGCAGCGTGAAGTTGCTGATCAGCAGGACCTTGCCGCCCACGTCGATCACGCTGCGATTCATCTTGCCCGCCTCATCGGAGAAGATCCGCAGGTTCACGAGCTTGTCGGCCATGAACTCCGCGTCCGCGTCGGAATCGTCCTTGCCGACGCCCAGATAGACCAGCAACCCCGGCCCGATCCGACCGACGCCGTTCTGCTGGACCGCCACCTCCGCTTGCAGCACGCGTTGAATGACCGCTCGCATCACACCTGCCTTTCCCGCCGAACACCGCCGCCACCCGATCGCCACGTCGCGACATCATTACCGGCCCTCATCGGTGCTCCTATGTCTATCATGATCGCGTCCCCTCAACCGAACCAGGGCGAGGCTGTCGCCCGGCGGATGTGCAGTTCGTCGACGACCGCATTGCCCCGGTGTGTCACAAGGTAGAGTACCAGCTCGGCAATCTCGCCGGGGCCGATCAGGTCGCCCTTGTCAATGTCGGGACGCACGCGGCCGACCATCTCCGTGTCCACGCCGCCGGGACAGATCACATGCACCCGGACGGCTGAGCCGCGAAGCTCCTCCGCCAGCGCGATGCTCATCCCGCGAAGGGCGTGCTTCGAGGCGGTGTAGGCGCTCTGGAGCGGATAGCCCTTGACGCCGACGACCGATGAGATATTGACGATGGTCGCCCGTTCGGCCCGCTTGAGCAGCGGCAACGCCTCGCGGCACAGAAGGAACGGCGCCCGCGCGTTCACCGCCCAGCAGCGGTCCAGGTCCGCCGTCTGCGTCTGCTCCAGCGGCGCCGAATGCGTGATGCCGGCGTTGTTGATGAGGACATCGAGCCGGCCGCACCGGTCGGCCGTTCTCGTGACCAGGTTCCTGATCGCCTGCTCGTCGGCCAGTTCCGCCGGGACGATTTGGGCCGCACCGCCCGCCGCCCGAACGAGCGAGGCCGTCTGCGCCAGGTCCGCCTCGGCCCGGGCCGACAGAACCACCGTCGCCCCCTCGCCGCCCAGCGCCACAGCGATGGCCCGGCCAATCCCCCGACTGGCCCCGGTCACAATCGCCACGTTGCTTTCCAGAAGTCTGCCCACCGTTTCACCTCAATCCAATGTCGATTCACCGCGATTATACGCCCCGGGACATGCCGCGAACACCCTCTTTTCCGCTGCCGTTCGCGTTCGGGCGAGTGCCAGATTGACAGTCTCCGCCCGGCCCCGCCCCCGCCGAAATCCCCGCAGAAGGCCCGAAACGGGCCTCTGCCGCCGTCGGGCGGTCTGGCATGGAGTTTGCACATACATATAGTGGACAAGAAATACAGGGGAATGTGGAACAACGACACGAGTCGTGGTCAGGAGATTCGAAAGGAGGTATGACTATGGCACTGCTATCGTTGAACCAAAGGAACCGAGGCGAACTGGCAAGACTGCACCACGAGATGGACGACCTGTTCGACGGCTTCTTCCGCGGCCTGGACCGGCCGTTCGGCAGCCACAAGGCCTGGCCGGCGATCGACGTGGCCGAGAAGGACGACGCGATCCTGGTCCGTGCCGAGGTGCCTGGCTGCAAGGCCGACGACGTCGACATCAGCGTCTACAACAACACGCTGACCATCTCCGGCGAGAAGAAGGAGACCCGCGAGGAAAAGGACAAGGGCTACTACTACTGCGAGAGCAGTTATGGCTCCTTCCGTCGCGACGTGACGCTGCCCGCCGAGGTGGACACAACCAAGGTCGAGGCGACCTGCAAGGACGGCGTGCTCAACATCACGCTGCCGAAGGCCGCCAGGAGCAAGGCCGTCAAAGTCCAGATCAAAGGCTGAACATCCGTTCGCCTCATCAGACGTGTGGCATCGCCGGGCCGACCCCCGCACGGCCCGGCGGCCCGCCCACTTCACACCTAAAACTTGAAACTTCACACTTTTTGCGCTTTTCCTGTTGACGTTTCGTCAGAGATATGGTAAATTGAACATGCTTCGCAGCAGCGAGGCGTTTCTCGCCCAGCAGGGCAAGGTGGCACCGTGGGCGGCCCGGGCGGCCGCCCGAAACCGACGCCGGACCGGCACGCCGTAGGAGCGAATCATCATTCGCCCCACTGCACGGCGCGCGAGAAACGCTGAAGGAACCCACCATGCGAAGCTGCTACACCTGTGCCTACGCCCACCGCGTCGCCAACCACTGTATGATTCCTCCGCTGGGCAGTTGTTTTCCCAGCCTGATCTGCGGCAACTGTTCCGAGTGCCCCGGCCACCTGCGCGAGGTGACCGTCGCCGATCCCTGCCCGAACTACCGCCGCAAACGCCACAAGCCCGTCTGGACCACCGTGCCCGACCCGGCCGACGACGAGGTCCGCTACATCCCGCTGACCAAGGGCCTGTTCGCGGTCGTCGACGCCGCCGACTACGACTGGCTCAGCCAATACAAATGGACCGCCCAGATGTCCGGCGGCAAGGTCTACGCCGTCCGCAACCACAAGGGCAAGGCCATCCTGATGCACCGCGAGATCATGCAGCCGCCGGACGATATGGTCGTCGATCACATCGACGGCTCCGGCCTGCACAACTGCCGACGAAACATGCGCGTCTGCACCCGCCAGCAGAACCTCTGCAACACCCGCCCTCGCGGCGGACG
>JAAYBA010000373.1 GCA_012719085.1 Planctomycetota bacterium | reverse complement strand
TTGCCGGCCTGACGATTCAGCAGGACGTACACCCAGTACATACGACCGGCCCCAGAAAAAGGCTTCGGCGCGGATCTCCGTCTCGAATCTCCCCGAGTAGGACTCGAACCTACGACCTAGCGGTTAACAGCCGCTCGCTCTACCGATTGAGCTATCGGGGAAAAACACCCAGGCCGGGGACAGCGTCCACGGCCTCAGGGACATTATCGTCGAATAGGCTAAGGATTTCAATATGTTTGTCAAGATTTCTCGCCGGCTGCCGATAGGAAAACCGGGGCCGTGCTGGACAAGCGTCCTGTCATGGGGTAGTTTACCCCGTTTGCGTATCTTTCGCCGGGCGGTTCGCTCCGTCGCGAATGCGTCGGGCGATCCCCCGGAGACCGACACCCGGTCGGACGGTGGAATCAGGGGAACATGAGGTATCTGTGGCGCATCATAAGCCTTTATTGGAACAGTCTGGAATCATTCGTTTCATAGGTTAAGCAATCGCATGGCCAGAGACCTACTCAGCGTGGGGGAGTTCACCATCATCCGACGGATCGGCAACGGCGCCCGCAGTACGATCTATCTGGCAACGGACGAGGAAGACGGCACCCTGGTCGCTCTGAAGCGCGTTATTATCGAACGGCCGGAAGACCACCGCGTGATCGAACAGACGGAGATGGAATACAAGGTCGCCCGCGAGATCGACCACCCCTACATCCGAAAATGCTACAAACTCCAGAAGATCCGCAGCATGTTCAAGGTCCGAGAACTGATCCTGAGCATGGAACATTTCGAGGGCAAGACCCTGGAAGACACGACAACCCTGAGCCTGGGCGACGTGCTTCTGGTCTTTCGGATGGTCGCCACGGGCCTGAACGCGATGCACCAGCGTGGGTTCGTGCACTGCGACATCAAGCCGAACAACATCCTGATCAACAAGAGCGGGTCGATCAAGATCATCGACCTGGGCCAGAGCTGCCGGATCGGAACGATCAAGTCGCGCATCCAGGGCACGCCGGACTACATCGCCCCGGAGCAGGTCAAACGCAAGAACCTGACCCCCAAGACCGACATCTTCAACCTCGGCGCCACGATGTACTGGGCCCTGACGGGCAAAAATGTCCCAACACTGATCCCCAAGAAGCAGAAAACCGTCGGCCTGTATGAGCCCGCCAAGTGCCTGGCGCCGCACGAACTGAAGCCGCAACTGCCGGTCGGGCTGTCCATGCTCGTGATGGACTGCGTCAAGAACGACCCGGCCGAGCGCCCGTCAAATATGGTGGACATCATCTCCGGGCTGGACTCGATGATCCACAGCATCTTCGGCGGCAAGATCAAAGCGAACCGAAATGCCTCAAACAACCATCGACCGGCTCAATAAGGGGGTCGCGGCCAATCGGAGCGACCGATTCCGACGGGGCAACCTCGTCCGCCTGCCGGGCGCCGGCTCTGTCGTAGTCGGCGGAGACATCCACGGGCACCGACGCAATTTCGAACGCCTCGTCGCCTATGCGGACCTGGCCCATCATCCCGACCGGCACCTCGTGCTCCAGGAAATCATCCACGGCGGCCCGGAAGACGACACCGGCGGCTGCCTTTCCTACCAGTTGCTGTTCGATGTCGTTCGCTTCAAGCTGAGCTACCCCGATCGCGTGCACATCGTCATGGGCAACCACGACACCGCGTGCATCAGCAACAGCGACGTCATGAAGAACGGCAAGGAGATGAACCGGGCGATGGGTTCGGCTGTGGACCGGGAGTTCCGAGGCGCCAGCTCCGAAGTCAAGCAAGCGATCCGGCTGTTTCTGTTTTCCCAGCCTCTGGCGGTGCGATGTGAGAACCGCATGTGGATCTCGCATTCGCTTCCGGCCGATCGGTCCGTCGAGCTTTTCGACACCGGTGTCTTCGACCGCGAGTTGAGACCGGACGACTGCGCCAAGCCCGGCCCGGCCTACCTGCTGACCTGGGGCCGGCGGCACAGCCAAACGACGCTCGACCGGCTGGCGCAACGGCTCGATGCAGACGTGTTCGTTCTGGGCCACCAGGCCCAGACCCACGGCTGGTGCCAGGCAGGTGAGAACCTCATCATCCTCGCCTGCGACCACAACCACGGCTGCCTGGTCGAGGCCGATCTGGCCCGGTCATGGACCGCCTCGGCACTGACCGATCAGATTGTGCCCCTGGCCTCCATCCAATGACGTCGGATCGCCATCTCGGGCCTCCGGACGGAGAAAACTCTGGCGTCCGTTGGCCAATTGACCTATCGTAGCCGGGCGGCAACCGTTCACGACAGGCAACGGATCGCAGCCGCAATGTCTACTGTTCTGAAAGCCGATTCGTCATGGATTGGTATTACTACATCGCCTGGCTCGTGGTCGGCGCCCAGTTGCTCTTTGCGTACTACGCCGTACGCAATTATCGGTATGCGCTGGCCAAATTCGACCAGCGAACCGGCGCCGTTTACAGACCGCGCGTCGCCTTGATCGTCCCCTGCAAAGGGCTCGATCCCCACTTCGATGCCAACATCCGCTCGCTCTTATGTCAGGACTACGAAGACTATCAGGTCCACTTCGTCGTCCAGGACCGGTCCGATCCGGCGTTTGCCGAACTGCACCGGATACGGGAGCAGTTGGCCGGCCGCTCCACCGCCCCGCGCGCGGAGATATCCGTCGCCGGACCGTCGGCCGCGTGCAGTCAGAAGATACACAACCTTCTCCATGCCATCGACCGCCTCGACGACGGCATCGAAGTCCTGGCTTTTGCCGACTCCGACGTGTGCGTGCGCGACGACTGGCTCGCCCGTCTGGTCCGGCCCCTGCGGAAACCCAAGCGGGGCGTCACCACAGGCTATCGACTGTTCGTTCCGATCCGGAACAATCTGGCGACCCTGGGGCTCTCGGCCATCAACGCCGGCGTCGCCCAGATGCTGGGCAACAGCCGCTTCAATCACGCATGGGGCGGCTCGATGGCGGTCCGACTCGCGGACTTCCGTCGTCTTGGTCTGCCCGAGATATGGAAACACACGCTCAGCGACGACCTGTCTTTGAGCGTGGCCGTTAAGAAAGCCGGGATGATTGTCACATTCGTGCCCGCCTGCCTGGTCGCCTCGTACGAATCGACGACGTGGTCGCGGCTGTACGAGTTCTGCCGACGACAGTTCCTGATCACCCGCGTCTATGCCCCTGTGACATGGACCTTTGGGCTCTTTGCCGGCCTCGGATCCGTCCTGGGCCTCTGGGGCACGGCGGCTATCGCCGTCTACGCCGCCGCCGTCGACGCCGAACACGCCGGGTTCTTCGCGATGATCCCCGTTGTCTTCCTGGCGGGCCAGCTTCTGCGGGTCATACTGCGACAGTCGATGATGGCCCGTCTTCTAAAAGACCAAGTCCACAGCCTCAGGGCCGCCACCTTGGCCGATGTTCTGGGCTTCTGGTTCTGGTCGTTGCTTCTGCTGGGGTTCATCGTCTCTTCAGCCTTCGGACGCACCATCCAATGGCGAGGCATCCGCTATCGGCTCATTAGTGCGAATGAGACGCAGGTTCTGTCCGAATGACGCGGTAGTCCGAGGTCGCGACGCGGCTGGTTTCCGCCACGCGGCTTACGTTCGACCCACTCAGTTTGCCAGGACCATCCCGATGATGCAAACCGCCGCGGAAAACAGCATCGGCAGCCAATTGTCGGTATTGGGGGTATCCATGATGCACCCCGTTAAAAAGGTGTTGTTTCAGGACCCTGTACGCAGGGAGCAGGACAGCAGTTCTGGGAAATCAGTCGGGATGATAGGCCGCGGACGCGTACGGCAGGATGCAAAAAGGGACGCCGATCATCCGATCCGGCGTCCCTTGCGCTGTTGTCAACCGACGGCTGTCACCGGCCGAGGCCGGTCGCCTATCGGGCGAGCTTACTTCTTCTGGTCTTCTATCGGCCAGTCGTCGACGATGATCTCGCCGCTTGGGTCGGCCTCGGCCTGACCCGAATCGGTGAAGAGCATGAAGGACAGATCCTGTATCGCGGCGGTCTGGTCGTACAGTTCGGTCCATTCCCATATCTCGGTTGCCGCCGTCGGACTCAACTGCCCGGCTACGGAACCGGCGTTTCGGCCGGCGCCGACCATCGTCTGGACGTCCTCGGCACTGAGGGCGACACCAAAGATGCGAATATCGTCAAGCCGTCCGTTGAAGAACTCCGACGCCTCATCGCCGCGCACGCCGATAGTCAACGTCGCCTGGGTCGGCATGGCATAGCCGGTCGATTGGGCGGCCGACCCTGCGAGCACACCGTCGATATAGAGCTGCATCTGACGCGTCGAGGCATCGTACGCCGCCGTCAGAAGATGCCACTGACTGGGGTTCAGACTGCGCGTCGAC
>JAAYBA010000372.1 GCA_012719085.1 Planctomycetota bacterium | reverse complement strand
CGCCGATGTGACGGATGCGGACGCCATGCGATCGATGCTGGAGCGGACGCAGGAACGGTTCGGTCGGGTGGATATTCTCGTCAACAACGCCGGCTATCACGCCCGAGGGCCGCTCGAGCAGCGCAGCGCGGAGGAACTGGTGCGAATGATCGACGTGAATTTGAAAGCGCCGGCGCTCTTGTGCCACATGGTCTTGCCTTATCTGCGTCGAGCTGGCGGCGGCGCCATCGTCAACGTGGCCTCTCTGGCCGGCCGGGTGCCCAGCGGCAGAACGGCGACCTACTGTGCGACGAAATTCGGATTGCGCGCCTTCAGCCTGTCGCTGGCGGAAGAACTCGAAGGCACGGGAGTCACCGTCTCCGTGGTCAGTCCGGGCCTGGTGGCCACAGAGTTTTTCGTCGACCAGATCGAAGACGTCACACCTCTGGCCTTTTCCCAGCGGATGAGCACGGCCAAACAGGTTGCCGGGCAGATCCTTGCCTGTGCCGCCGACGGGCGGCGGGAACGAGCTGTGCCGCCCGTCGCCGGAGCCATCTGTACGATTGGCTACGTCTTTCCCCGCCTGCGGCGTCTGGTTCGACCCTGGCTGGAACGACGAGGCCGTGCGAATAAGGAACGATATATCCAGAGCCGGATCTCTCGCCGGTTGTCTCAATCCGCATCGAGTCACGATGTATCGAGCGGTATCTCGGATCGAGGTGACCGTTGAGCGTTGATGTGCGGACTCGGCCGTTCCGGCGACGAGTGGGCCTGACCGACCTTCTTCGCGGGATTCGCTACGGGCAGTATTGCAGGCAGGTGCGGCGTCTGGCGGCGATGACGCCCAAGGAAACCGAGCAGTTTCAGATCGAACGGTTGCAGGAGGTCGTTACCCACGCCTATGAGAACGTGGAACTCTACCACCGCATGTATCGCCGGGCCGGTGTGCGGCCGGAGGACGTCCAAACGCTGGCCGATATCGAGAAACTCCCGGTCGTCACAAAGGATGATCTCCGCCGGAACTTCCCGGACGGCATTCTGTCGCGCAAGTATCCATCTCGCCGATGTTACATTGTGGGGACCTCGGGCTCGACGGGCACTCCGGTGCGCGTGTTTCTGGACCTCGACAAGGCCCTCTTTGATTTCTCCGTCAATCTGCCGCAAATCATGGCCGGGCGCCGTCCCATCACGGTGGTCTCGGCCTCTAAGGACTTCCTGTTGCGAACGAACATCCGGCACCTGTTCATCGTGGTCGATGAGCCGCGGGCCTATGAGAGCCTGCAACGTCGGGTGTTTCCCTCGATGAAGCACGCCGTGGTGAATTCGCTCCTGTCCCCGCAGGAGCACATTGAGGCGATCAATCGCAAGCGGCCGGAGCTTCTGATGACCTATCCGAGCGTCTTGCGCAACATCTGCATGGCGGTCCGCACGAGCGGTACGGCGGTGCATCAGCCTGACTTGATCATGGCCGCTGGCGAGGTGCTGGACGAGCCGCTTCGCAAGCTGATCGGTCGGACGTTCAGCGCCGAGGTGATGGATGTCTACGGTTCGACGGAGGCGGGATTCCTTGCCGCCGAATGCCCGGAGCACTGCGGCCTGCATCTATTGGCGTGGAAAGTGCTTGTGGAACTGGTGGGCGATGACGACAAGGAAGTCGCTCCCGGCCGGACGGGCCGCGTGGTGGTCACCGATCTGTTCAATCGTGCGACCCCGATCATCCGGTATTCGGGATTGGGTGATTATGCATCGAGGGCGGTCGAGCCATGTCGTTGCGGAAGGGCGTCGCCCTTGCTCGCCCGCATCGATGGGCGCCGAGTGGACTCGATCATTCGGCCCGACGGTCGCATCCTTCATCCCTATCATCTCACGCTGGCCCTGGAAGATGTTCCGCATCTGGCCAAGTT
>JAAYBA010000004.1 GCA_012719085.1 Planctomycetota bacterium | reverse complement strand
CAGGGCGGTCGCCGGAGCGATTTTGACGGAATCCTGTGCAAAGGCCTCACCCGCACAGACCAGGCAAGTCATCAGAACGACGATCCGTGGAAAGAATGGGCGTGATTTCATGGCGTTCTCCCGTAAGAGCAGCTTTCTTACACGATCCACAGGACGGGGCTCGCACGTCCGAAAGGGTGAATATGGATTGTCAGGCCTGCTCGAGGCCGAGCACGTTGGTCATGGAGTACAGACCAGGGGCTTTGCCGATCAGCCATTCGGCCGCCCGCAGAGCCCCTCCGACGAAGGTGTCCCGGCTGTGGGCGGTGTGGCTGAGCGTGATGGTTTCGCCCAATGTACTGCAGATCACCGAGTGAACGCCCACGATGTCGCCGGCTCGGACAGCGTGCATGCCGATCGTGCCGGGCTGTCTCAGGGCGTCCTTGCCGCTGCGGCCGTGGGTCAGGCAGTCAGTATAGTCCCGCCCGGTTGCCTGGCAGACCTTCTCCGCCAGCGTCAGGGCGCTGCCACTGGGCGCGTCCTTTTTGAAGCGGTGATGCTGTTCGACGATCTCGATATCGTAGTCCGGCCCGAGCATGGCGGCCGCCTTGCCCACGAGGGCGAACAGCACGTTCATGCCCACGCTCATGTTGGTCCCGTAGATGAGGGGGATGGCTTTGGCCGCTTTGGCGACCACGGCCTGCTGCTCGGTGTCCAGGCCGGTCGTCCCCATGACCAGCGGGATCTTCTTCTCCATACAGTGCCGTAGTGTGCCGGTGGCCGCCTGGGGGAGGGAGAAATCGATCACAACGTCCGGATCGGGAGGACAGGAATCGCTCAGAGTCACGTTCAGAGCACCGACCCCCGCCAGCAGCCCCGCGTCCTTGCCCAGATCGGGATGACCCTGGGCGTCGGCAGCGCCAACGACCGTGAACTTCCCCGATTCGACCGCCAGGGCGATGATTCGCTTGCCCACGCGCCCGGCCGCACCTACAACCGCCAATTTGCGTTTCATCTCCGTACCCTTCCTGAACGAACACCTGCAAGGCACGGATGATAGCCGGTGGGCAATGCAATGGCAAGCCGGAAACCGGGTCCGCGATCAGCGGCGACGCCTCCGCCGGGTGGACGGACACCTCGCGATAGGGGCATTCGCGACCCTCGCAGGATGCCGAAAAAGGCCAAAATCCCCAAAAAAGTTGTTGCCCCCCAATTCGAGGCCGATTACTATAAGAATTTCGCAGGTGAACTATATAGCTGCCAGCAAGGCTGTGCGAGGTGTAGGTAATGGTGTTGACAGGACGTATGTACAGTGCAGCGGCGTAGATGCGCAATTCGTGCCTGCGCGTTTGCGCCGATGGCGGCTGTAGATTTGATGTTTCTGCTTCAGTATCGTAGCGCCAGCGAGGTTGATGGTGAGGTTCGGCGGACCCGACTGCAGGCCGGGCCGAGCCGCTGTCGGAGGCGACGGATGTAGGCGAAACGCAGGTGACAACCTCGGTTGGCATGGGTGTGTTTGAAGTGGAAACTGGTTAGAGTTTCCACTTTTTTTTGGTCTTTATTTCGGGACCGCCGTTCTCGCCGGTCAAGTGCACCGGCGGGTGACGAGGCATGGCAATATCGCCTCCGGTGCATCAGGGCCGGCGCCGGAAGGTTGTTTCTACTTGGATGAGATAAGACTATGAACCAGGAATTGTTGAGGATCGTGGACAACATCGCCCGGGACAAGAATATCGACAAGGAGTCGATCTTCGCTGACCTTGAAGAGGCGATGATCTCGGCGGTTCGCAAGCATTTCGGCGACCCGGAAAGCGAGATCGTGGTTCGTATCGACCGGGAGAGCGGCAAGGTGGTTGCCTTCCGCGACGAGCAGCCGATTGACATCCGCCGGCTGGGGCGCATCCCGGCGCAGACGGCCAAGCAGGTGATGATCCAGAAGATCCGAGCCGACGAGCGGGACAGCATCTTCAGTGAGTTTGTTCAGCGGAAAGGCCAATTGATCAGCGGGGCGGTGGTTCGGTACGAGGGGGGCACGCTCATCGTCAACCTGGACCATTGGACCGAAGGGTTCATGCCGAAGGGCGAGCAGATCATGGGCCAGACGCACCGGCCCGGGGAGCGGATTCGCTGCCTGATCCTCGACGTGAAGGAAACCGCCAGTCAGGTGAAGATCATCCTGTCGCGAACGCACCCGGACTTCATCCGGCGTCTGTTCGAGTCGGAGGTCCCGGAAATCGCCGAGAACATCATCGAGATTCGGGCCCTGGCCCGTGAGGCGGGCTATCGCAGCAAGGTGGCGGTGACCTCTTACGACGACAAGGTGGACCCCGTCGGGGCCTGCGTGGGTGTGCGAGGCAGCCGCATCAAGAATATCGTCGATGAACTGGGCGGCGAGAAGATCGACATCGTCCGGTGGAACGATTCGTCTCAAGTCCTTGTCGCCAATGCGCTTATGCCGGCAAAGGTCAGTGAGATCGCCCTGTGCTTCGAATTGGGGCGGGCCACTGTGGTGGTGGAGGAGGACCAGTTGTCTTTGGCCATTGGCAAGCACGGCCAGAACGTTCGTCTGGCGGCCCGGCTCAGCGGTTGGGACATCGACATCCTGACGCCCGACGAGTACAACCTCGGCATCGAGCGGCTGGCGGCGGCCATCAAGAGCGTCGAGGGGGCCGACGACATCCTGGTTGATAAGCTGATTGCCTTGGGTATCATATCGGTTCTTGATCTCGATGATGTGGGGCCCGAGCCGCTGGTCGGTGAGTTGGGCCTCGATCCCGACTTCGCCGAGAGGCTGGTTCAGGGCGCCGACCAGGCGGCCAAGATGATGGCCGTTGAATCGGAGCGCAAAGAGGCCGAGAAAGAGCTGACCGAGCAGGTCAGTCGCCCTGAGGCACAGAAGAAGGATCAGGAACAATAGCTGTACGTGGAGGTTTCTTGGCTGCTACAAGAGTCTACCTATTAGCTCGCGATCTCGGTGTCAAGAGCTCGGCGATCGTGAAGAAATGCCAGGACGAAGGTCTGGACGTCAAGAACCACATGACCGCGATCTCCGCCGGTCTGGCCGCTACGATCCGGGAGTGGTTCAGTGAAGGGGAGAACGTGACGACGGTCGAGACCGCCGAGAGAGTGGATCTGTCCGAAGTCCGGGTCAGGAGGCCCCAGCGAACCAAGGTCGTGGAGGCGTCGCAGGAGTCCGAAGAAGGGCCCGACAGCGGCGTGGTCGAAGCCGCGGTGGCTGAAGCCGAGCCGTCGTCGGAGGCAGCGGAAGCGGTTGAGGAACAAGCCGAGGCCCCTGTCGTGGCCGAGACGGTCGAGGCCACGGAAACCGAGGAGGAGACCCAGGTCCCGGTGGCCGAGACGGAGGAGGCCGAGGCGGTCGAGTCGGCCCCTGCGGCGGCCCAGCCCGAAGCACCCGCGCCGCCCAAGGTCGAAGAGAAGAAAGAGGAAATTGTGGTGCTGCCCGCCGGACCCATGCTCGGCAAGCCGAAGCCGGCCAAGCTCAGTGGTCCGCAGGTCGTTCGGGTCGAGGCCCCGGAACCGCTGGATCGCTTCCGTCCGCGGGGCCGCCCGCGCCCGCGACGCGACGGGGCGGTCACCGAGCCCCTGATGGGCAAGGACAAGGCCCCGGCGGCTGTCTCATCGGCGGACGCCGACAAGAAACGAGGCAAGCATCACAAGGAAAGGACCCACGGGCGCCGAAAAGAAGGTGTGGAGGAAGACGCCGCCAAGAAGAGCAAGGCCCGTGGCAAATGGCGTCAGAGAGATATAGAAGAACGGCAGGCTCGTCTGAGCGCCGCCGGCGGCGAGGGCCTTCGCCTGCGCCCGTCTCGGAAGATCACGTCGAAGTCGCAACGGGAGGCCGGGGCGGCGGGCCGGCCGCGAAAGGCCACGGTGAGCGAGCCGATCACGGTAAAGGATCTTTCCGCTGCATTGGCGGTCAAGGCGGCCGACATCATTGCCAAGTTGATGCAGCAGGGAGTGATGGCGACCGCCAACCAGGTGATTGCCAACGACGTGGCCGAATTGGTGGCCGTCGAGTTTGAGACTGAACTGGAGATCGAGCGTAGAAGCTCCGTGGAGGAAAGTATTCGAAAAGAGTTCGAGTCGCGTGAGCGTCTGAATCTCAAGAGGCGTCCGGTGGTCGTGGCCATGCTCGGTCATGTCGATCACGGCAAGACGAGCCTGCTTGACAAGATTCGCTCGACGCATGTAGCGGCTGGGGAAGCCGGCGGCATCACACAGCATATCGGCGCCTCGCAGGTAACCTGGAACAACAAGACGGTCACCTTCCTGGACACGCCGGGGCACGAGGCGTTCACCGCCATGCGGGCCCGCGGGGCGAACATGACGGACATCGTGGTGCTGGTGGTCGCGGCCGACGACGGGGTCATGCCGCAGACGATCGAGGCCATCGCGCACAGCAAGGCGGCGGGCGTAGCGATCGTTGTGGCCCTGAACAAGATCGATCTGCCCGGCTGCGACATCAATCGCATCTACGCGCAGTTGTCGGAGCACGAGCTGACGCCGGCCGAGTGGGGCGGACAGACCGAAGTGGTCAAGACTAGCGCCACGACCGGCCAGGGGATTGAGGATCTGCTCGAAGCACTGGACTACACGGCGGAACTGATGGACCTCAAGGCCGATGACGGCATCCCGGCCACCGGGTGGGTGGTCGAGGCCAAGATGTCGCCGCAACAGGGCCCGGTGGCCACTGTGCTGGTCAAAGAAGGTCAGTTCAACAAAGGCGACGTCGTTCTGGCCGGCGATGCGTACGGCCGCATCAAGATGATGAAGAACAGCTACGGCAAGAAGATCAAGACCGCCACCAGTTCCATGCCCGTCGAGATCAGCGGTCTCAACGGGGTGCCCCAGGCCGGCGACCGGTTCTATTGCCTCGACGACGTCAATCGCGCCAAGGACGCCGCCGAAGAAGGCCGGCTTCGCGCGAGGGAAAAGTCGCTGGCCGAGCGAACCCAGGTGACGATGGACAACCTCTTCAGCCAGATCGAGGCGGGCAACGTCAAGGATCTGAATCTGATCGTTCGGGCCGACGTGCAGGGGTCGGTCGACGTGCTCAAGAAGTACCTGTCCGAGCTGAGTGTGGACGAGATCCGCATCAACATCCTCCAGGCCATGCCAGGCGGGATCACCGAAGGCGACGTGTTGCTGGCCGAGGCGTCCAACGCGATCATCATCGGCTTCAATGTCGTCGCCGACGAGCGCGCCGCCAAGGCCGCCGAGGCCGAAGGGGTCGATATCCGCCTGTACAACGTGATCTACCGCATTACGGAGGACTTGCGCAAGTCCATGGTCGGCATGCTCGAGCCGGAAGAGCAGGAGAAGGTGCTCGGTCGCGCTGTGGTCAGGGCCACGTTCAAGGTCTCGCGGATCGGGACCGTCATCGGCTGTTTCGTCAACAGCGGTGTGGCCCAGAAGAGCGCCAAGGCTCGGTTGATCCGAAACAACATCGTGGTTCGGGACAACCTGTCGCTCGAGTCGCTCAAACACTTCAAGGACGATGTGCGCGAGGTCAAGACCGGTTTCGAATGCGGCATCAAGCTGGCGGGATTCGACGACCTGAAAGTCGACGACACGCTGGAGTTCTATGAAATTGTCAAGGTGGCGCGAACCCTGGATTCCTAAGGGCCGGGCGCGGCGACCGGGACGGAAAGAAACGAATTTATGCCCACCCGAAGGCAGGAAAAGGTAGCTCGCGTGGTGAAAGAGGTGGTCAGCGATGCCATCGCCAATCACCTGAGCGACCCGCGCATTGCGGGGCTCGTTACGGTCACGCGGGTGGAGATGACGCCCGATCTGCGCAACGGGGAGGTGTATCTGAGCGTGTGGGCGGCCAGTGATGCGGCCAAGAACAAGACGTTCGCCGCGATCGACCATGCGGCCAAGCGCATTCAGTCGCTGTTGGGGGCCGCTTTGGAGAGCAAGTTTTGTCCGGTGTTGCACTTTCATCGGGACGAACACTTTTACAAGACCCTGGAGACGATGAGGCTGATCGAGGAGGTGGCCAACGAGCGCCGAATCCGGGAGGAGCAATCGCCGACCCCGGAACCCCCGGACCTCTGAGGGCCGCTGTCATGGGATCCGCATTCGTGCTTTGGCACACGGTGTTTTGTAGGGCGGCCGAGCGGTCGCAGTGTCATTTGGAAGGGCCATGAAGAACAGCAAGGAATACGCACAACGGTTGCAGAGGTTGTATCGCGGGCTCAAACGCGCCCATCCGAAGGTGGAGAAGACCAGCTACGACGATCCGATCGACGCATTGATCTACGGAATTGTCAGCGAGCGCGTCAGCGAGACGGCCACGCAGCGAGCCATGAAGGGGTTTCGGGAGACGTTCGTGGACTGGAACGATCTGCGGGTCTCGCGGGTCGAGGAGATCGTGGAGGTGTTGCACGAGGACACCGCCGTCAATCGGACCACGGCGTTCGCGCTGACGACGGCGCTGCGGGCGATCTTCGACGAGTACCATACGCTCAGCCTCCAGAATCTCAAGAAGGTCGGCAAACGTCCGGCCAAGCAGGCCCTGGAGAGCCTCGAAGGCACGGACCCCTATGTCGTCGGCTATTGCATGCTGACGTCGTTACAGGGGCACGCCATTCCGCTCACGGGGCAGATGGCCGATTATCTCAAACAGCATGAGGTGGTCGATCCCGAGGCGGACGAACAGGATATCGAGGGGTTCCTGACGCGTCAGGTGGCGGCGAAGAACGCCTATGAGTTCTATGCGCTGCTTCGTCGCGAGAGCGAATCACCCAAGGTGGTCAAGACCCGAAAGAAGACCACGACCCGCAAGAAAGCGAAGACCAAGAAGGTCGCCAAAGCCAAGAAATGACCAGCGATGTCGGGGCATGCCGATGGCGCGTTTGTGACGGACGGAACGAATGAGTGCAGAGAGAGTCTTGAAGTTGGGGATTCCCGCCGGGAGTCTTCAAAAAGCGACCGTGGATCTTTTCGCCAAGGCCGGATTCAGCATCTCCGATTCGAGGCGAAGCTATCAGCCGGCGATTGACGACGAGGAGATCCAGCCCATTTGTCTGCGCGCCCAGGAGATGGGCCGCTACGTGGGAGATGGGGTGCTCGATGCGGGCATCACCGGGCTCGACTGGATCATGGAGAACGACTGCGACGTTGTCGAGGTCTGCGAGCTGCCGTACAGCAAGGCGACGAGCAATCCGGCGCGGTGGGTTCTGGCCGTGCCCAACGAGTCCAAGGTGACCTGTCCCGAAGACCTCCGGGGCGGCATCGTCGCCACCGAACTGGTCGGCGTGACGCAACGGTATTTCGCCGATCGGAAGATCGACGTCAGGATCGAATTCAGTTGGGGCGCCACCGAGGTCAAGGCGCGCCTGGTCGATGCCATCGTCGAACTGACGGAGACGGGCACGTCGCTGCGGGCCAACAACCTGCGCATTCTGGACACGATCATCGTCTCGACGACGCGGCTGATCGCCAATCGGCAGGCCTGGCAGGACGATTTCAAGCGCGAGAAGATCGAGAATCTTTCCATTCTGCTCCGGGCGGCCATCGAAGCCCGCAGCAAGGTGGGTCTGAAGATGAACGTCCGCAAGGCGGACCTGGATGCTGTTCTGAAGGTATTGCCGGCGGAGAAGAGCCCGACGGTGTCCAGCCTGGCCGACTCGGATTATGTGGCGATCGAGGTGATCGTCGACGACAAGGTGGAGAGGGCCCTGGTCCCCGCGCTGAAGCGGGCGGGCGCCTCGGGCATCATCACGTATCCGTTGAACAAGGTCATCCACTGACAGGCCCCGGCGACGGGGGCTGACGCGGCGACTCGGCATCGGCAACGCAAGACCGCTCCGGGGCGCCCGAGGCGTGGAGACGAGCTGTTGGGGATGTGCTTATGAAGATGCAGCACGTGTTGTTCCGGAGGGGGTTCATGTTGGTTGTCGTCGGTGCGGCCATCGTTGTGGCGGGGTGCCGTCCGTCGGAGGTGCAACCGGTCGCTTCTTCCGCCGAGGCCGTCGCCGCGATCGATGACTATGTGATTGCCAAGGACGAGTTGGTCCAACGATTGGCGCAGAGCGTCCGGCCGCAGCGCGACACCTACAATCGCCCGGCGGAGCCGGTGACGGCCGAATCCGTGTTGCACGAGATGCTGGTCGAAAAGGCAATGGTTCTCGAAGGCCGCGCGCTCGGATATGCCGAAGACGAGTCCGTGGCCACCGCCATCGGTCGCTATCGGCAGCGCAGGCTGATCCAGGCCTTCCTGAACGACTACGTCCAGGAGAATATCCCTGTCACGCAGGCGGAGATTGACGAGAAGATCGTGGCCGATCCCAACATGAGTCCGGAACAGGCCCGCCTCCGGGTGCTCCAGGGCAAGGCGCAGCCTGTCCTGCAAACGCTCTATGCCGAATTGCAGGCGAAATTCGAACTCAAGAGAGTGGAGCGGAATTTCGCGCGGGCCGCCCAGATCCATCAGCGTCTGCTGACGCAGCCGGCCGAACCGCGGGGCCGCACTATATTCTGGATCACAAATTACCAGATCCAGAACGAGCTGAGCCGGGACGAGCGGGACATCGTTCTGGCGACCTATACGGGCGGACAGTTCACGCTGTACGACTGGTTCAAGGCGTTGAACGAGATCGCGCCGCCGGGGCGCCCCAAGGACCTGAACACGGCGGCCGGCGTCGGCAGACTGCTGGATCGGGGCATCGAGCCGGTGATTCTGGCCGCCGAGGCCGTCGCACGAGGCTACGACAAGAAAGAGGACCTGGTGCGCGACATCCGGGCCCGCGAGGACATGGCCATTCTCGGAAAGATGCGAACGGACAAGTACAAGGAGGTTCCGCAACCCGACGACGAGGAGATCCAGGCGTATTTCGAGCAGAACCAGGAGATGTTCGCCAAGGAAGCCACGCTCAAGATCGACCAGATCTGGTGCAAAGACATTGAAGCCGCCAAAGAGGTCAGGAAAGCGCTGGATAACGGAGCGGCGTTCGAGACGGTCAAGGCGGCGCACTCCTTGAAGGCCGACGAGCCGGCTCGGAATGTGTACGCATCGAGCGAAGGTGTCTTCTGGGAGGACCTTTGGAAGGGCGAGCCGGACGCCATCGTTGGCCCGATCAAAGGGTTCTACGAGAACGGAATTCAGTGGCGTGTGGTGAAGGTGCTCGAAAAGACGCCGGCCGAGCTGCGGCCATACTCCGATTCGATCAAGAACCAGGTCCAGTCGGCGATGATGGCGCAGCGTTCGAAGGATCATATCGACCGTTACGGCGCGTCCCTGCTGTCGAAGTATCCCCATGAGATCTATGCCGAGAGACTCAAGGGGATCGATCCTTTGGCGGTGACTGCGATCGAGTCCGATTCGGCCAGGTGAGAACGTTCGCGGCCTGGGCGCTTGTTCCGGTTCGGTGTGGCGGCCGTCACGCTGTCGATGGGGTTGTCAACACGAGGCCCTCGTGCTATCGTATGGCCGAGTCACAACCATGAACGGAGTGATGGATCGGCGGTCTTGACGATGGTCTTTACGCTGCAACGATATGTGTTTCGCGAACTCTTCCGGGTCTTCCTCCTGGCGACGATCGGGCTGACGCTGATCCTGAGCCTCGGCGGCGTGTTGGCGCCGGTTCAGGAATACGGTCTGGGGCCCCGTCAGGTCGTTCACATCTTGTTGTATCTCATGCCGATCACGTTGACGTTCGTATTGCCGATGGCGGCGCTGTTCGCCTCGGCGCTGACGTACGGACGCTTCGCCAGTGACAACGAACTGGACGCGTGCCGGGCCAGCGGCGTCAGTCTCTACACCATGGTCTATCCGGGTCTGGCCTTGGCGATTCTCGTGGCCATTGCCAATCTGATCCTCAGTTTCCACGTCATGCCCCACTTTGTTCACTTGGCCGAGAAGTCGCTCAAGGCCGACGCCAAGCAGATCCTGTTCCGCAACATCCAGCGGCGCGGCTTCTACAAGATGCCGCCGGACGGGCGGTTCCTGATCTACGCGGACCACGTCGATCTCAAGCGGGACACGCTTCTGGGGATCGTGGTCGTTCAGTACGATCAGGGCGTGATCACGAGAATTCGCACGGCCGACGCCGCCCGAATCCGGTTCGATCCGCACGAGAAGTTCAATGAGGTGAGGCTGGACGTCTACGGGGCGCGACAGATGGGCCACCAGGCGGAAGACCTGTGGCTCACCCTTGGGCAGGCGTCATTTCAGTACCACTTCGGCTCCCTGTTGGGCGACGACATCAAGTTCAAAAAGGTCAACGAGATCAAGCAGATTCGCGCGAATCTACTCTTCTTCGATCCGATTGCCAAGACGGCCGTGGCGGCGTATTCGCAACTGGCGACGGAGGCGCTGGCGCGGGATCTCAGCGCGAAGCTGCGTTCTCTCGATGGCGAGGGCTACGAGCTTCCCGGCACTTCTCGGTTCGTTCGATTGACCGCCAGCGGATGCGCGTTGGACGACGAACGGGCGATCCAACTGCTGGGGCCGGTGCGCGTGTCGGAGTATGACGCCGTCTCGGGCAGGCACCTTCAGAGCCTGCGATGCGACAATGCGACCGTCCGCGTCGACGAAGACACGGCGGGCCCGGGCCTGAGCCTCGATCTTTTCAATCCACGCGTCGAAGGAACGGGCCAGCTTTCCGTACGCTATCACATCGATGGACTGAAGATGCCTGCGACGCTCCAACAGGACCTCCATCGGGTCGGTGTGCTCGAGACGGTGACCTCCGAGGGTGTGGCGGCGGTCCTGAAAGGACCGCCCACGTCGATGCTGGCGTCGCTGCAGAAGAACCTCGCGCGCCAGATTCGTCGGACGCTTGTCGATATCGAGGCCGAGATGAACACCCGGCTGGTGTTCGGCATCGGCTGTGTTCCGATGATCCTGATCGGCATCGGGATGGGCATTATCAATCGTGGCGGGCACGTCCTCAGCGCGTTCGGCGCCAGTTGCGTGCCGGCCGCCGTACTGGTGGTGACCATCCTCAGCGGCAAGAACATCATGAAGAACGCGATGAGCGAAGGGGTCTCGGGCAGGGCGGTCATGTGGTCGGGATTGGCCGCTCTGATGATCCTGGCGGTCTTCATCTACCGCCGACTGGCACGGACCTGAGACGCACCGGACGGTGCGACGCGACAGAAGGGCTGAGGCACGAAACGATGAAGATATTGGATCGCTACGTTGCGAAGAACTTCATGATCGGCTACATCATCGCCTTCTGCGTTCTCATCGGATTGCGGATCATCATCGAGCTGTTCGTCAATCTTGATGAGTTCACCAAGCACACATCGCTGGGCGCATGGGCGCTGACCCGTCACATCATCTCATATTATGCCATGCAGACCACGCTGTACTTCCGCGACATTGCGGGCGTGATTACGGTCGTTGCCGCCGCGTTTTCGTTGGGTCGAATGGTGCGGTCCAACGAACTGGTGGCCATGATCGCCTCGGGTGTCAGCGCCAAACGCATCGTCGGGCCGATCCTCGTATTGTCCATCTTCTTCACCGGCCTGGCCGTCGCCGACCAGGAGCTGCTCATCCCCCGCATCAGCGATAAGCTGGTGCGTGACGAGGACGACCTGCCCGGCCAGGAATCGTTCCCCGTCTGGTTTCTCAGCGATGCGAAGGGATCGTTGATCTGCTCGCGTCGCTATTACGTCGAGACGCTGACCCTGGATGTTCCGACGATTCTTACGCGAGAGCGCGATCCGAACTGGCCGGGGGTCTGGAGAGTGACCGGACGGATTTCCGCCGACGCGGCGATCTACAACGAGCGGAACGAGAGTTGGGATCTGGTCAACGGGCGCTATGTTGCGACCGACGGGCCGGAGACGACGCGAGCCCGACCGATCGCCTCGTACAAGGCCCCGGATTTGCTGCCGAAGGACATCGCCGTCCGGCAGATGGCCGGCTACGACACGCTGCTCAGTTCGCGGCAGTTGACGGCGCTGGCGGCGCAAAAGACCAAGATCAAGGACGTGGCGCAGTTGACCAGCCAGAAACACTTCCGGATCACCGATCCGCTGATCAATCTGACCATGCTCATGGTCAGTCTGCCCGTGCTGATCTGCCGCGATCCCCGCACGATGAAGTCGGCGATCGTGGTGAGCTTCGGTCTGACGGTCGCCTGTTTCATCACGACATTCGCCTGTAAGATGCTGGCGACGGAGGTCGTGTTCGCCCGGATCATGCCGGAATTCTGGCCCTGGGTGCCTCTGTTCATCTTTCTGCCAATCGCGATTATCGAATTGGATTCGATGCGGACCTGATTGCGGTCAGGCTTGCGGCCGGCAATCGGAGGGCCGGCGTCGGATCACCTCGCGCACCTGGCGATTGATTCGGACGCTGCACCAGTGCTGCCCACACATGGAGCAATAGTCCGCTGCATTGGGCCGACCCCCCTCAAGCTGTCCGCATGCCTCGCGATGCATCCGCGCGGCCGTCTCCGGATCGAGCGATTCGCCCAAGTGCGTCTCCCAGTCGAGATTCGCCCGGGCCGTGCTCAAACGCCGATCCCGGTCGGTCGCTCCCGGAAGCCCCCGCGCCACGTCGGCGCCGTGAGCGGCGATCTTGGTGGCCACGACCCCGGCGCGGACGTCGTCGGCGTTGGGCAGGCCCAGGTGTTCGCGAGGCGTCACATAGCACAGGTACGATGCCCCGTAGAACGCCGCGGCGCAGCCGCCGATGGCACTGGTAATGTGATCGTATCCCGGTGCGATATCGGTCACCAGCGGGCCGAGCACGTAGAACGGCGCCCCGTGACAGATCTTCTGCTGGATCTCCATGTTGTACTGGATCTGGTCGAAGGGAACGTGCCCCGGGCCCTCGACCATAACCTGGCAGCCTTTCTCCTGTGCCCGCTGCGTCAGTTCGCCGAGGGTCCTCAGTTCGGCGATCTGGGCCTGGTCGGTCGCATCGGCGATCGCTCCCGGACGCAGGCCGTCGCCAAGTGAGAAGCAGACGTCGTACTCGACCATGATGTCGCACAACTCGTCGAACAGCTCGTAAAGCGGGTTCTGCTTGTCGTGGTGGAGCATCCACTTCGCCAGCAGGGCGCCGCCCCGACTGACGATCCCTGCCACGCGGTCCTTAAGCAGGGGCAGGTGCTCGCGGAGCAGTCCGGCGTGGATCGTGAAGAAGTCCACGCCCTGGCGAGCCTGCTTTTCAATCGTCTTGAGGAGGATCTCATTGTCGATCTCCTCGACCTCCCGGCCCTCGATCACCTGGTAGATCGGCACAGTGCCGAAGGCGACCGGGCAATGCGCCAGCAACTCCCGACGGACTTCGTCCAGGTCGCCGCCGGTGCTCAGGTCCATGATCGTGTCGGTGCCGACGACCAGGGCCGCATGCATCTTCTCGATTTCGTCCTGTACGCTGGATTGTGCGCTGCTGGTGCCGATATTGGCGTTGACCTTGGTGGTCAGGACGCGTCCAATGCCCATCGGCTTGAGATTGCTCTTCAGGTGCAGGATATTGGCCGGTATGACCAGTCGCCCGGCGGCGGTTTCACTGCGGATCGTCTCGGCGCTGACGCCTTCGATCTCGGCGATATGCTTCATCGCCTCTGTGACGATGCCCGCTCGGGCCTGCTGCAATTGCGTTGCCATATTCGGTACTCCTTGTGCCAACAAAAAAAATCGCTCCCGCAGGAAGCGATTCGTCGCCCATTTCTGATAGCGCTTTGTCTATCGCTTTCCTACGCAGGCATGTTCGCCCGGTTCATCTCGGTCGGGCGGTTGTCCTGATCAGGTTCGGAGGGTTTTCTCTCAGACCGGCCCGCTGGACCGGTCACCCCTAGCGACCGACGCTATTATACACCATGGCGCCCATGACTCAAGCGATTCTCTGCATTCAGACGCTATGTCTTCGGAGATAGCACTATGGCGGGCGGGACTGGGGATTGCGTGGTGGGATAGTTGCCGGTAAGATGGCGGCAAATGCCTGTGAACCAAGGTATGGAATGGATGGGAGGTTGCATGGCACATCATAGGAGCATCACGCGAAGGGCGTTTCTACGGTCGACCGCGTCGGCGGTGGCGGTCCCCTATGTCATCACGTCGTCGGCCCTGGGGGCGGGCGGCAGGCTGCCGGCCAGCGAGCGGCTGGTGATGGGGGCCATCGGCTGCGGCGGGCAGGGCATGCGTCACGTCGGCGGCGGCATCTGGGTCCAGGGGGGCGGGTTCCTCAGCAAGCCCGGCGTGCAGGTCGTCGCGGCCTGCGACGTCAATCGCAACAATCTCAACAACGCCAAGAGCGTCATCGACAAGCACTATGGCAACAGCGATTGCGTCGCGTACCACAACTTCGAGGACCTGCTGGCGCGCGACGACATCGACATCATCCTGTGTGCGGCCGGCGACCGCTGGCATACGCCCCTCTCGATCGCAGCCGCCAAGGCGGGCAAGGACATCTACTGCGAAAAGCCGATCTCGCTGACGGTCTACGAGGCCCGCGAACTGGCCCACACGATGAAACGCTATGGGCGAATCTTCCAGAGCGGAACGCAGCAGCGCAGTTGGTACGAGTTTCGCTTCGCGTGCGAGCTGGTCCGTAGTGGATACATCGGCCACGTCAAGCACATCAAGGTCAACGTGGGTGGTCCGCCTGAAGAGTGTCACCTTCCCGCACAGGGCGAGCCGCCGGACTGGCTCGACTACGACCGGTGGCTGGGCCAGGCGCCGTGGCACCCGTTCCACCCCGACATCCTTGGCTGGATGCGATGGAAGGACTTCTCCGGCGGCGAGATGACCAACTGGGGCCAGCACATGTTCGATATCGCGCAGTGGGCGATGGGGATGGATGAGTCGGGCCCGGTCGAGATTATCCCGGCCGACGGCAACGAGTTCAAGGCCCTGACCTATCGCTATGCCAACGGGACGGTCATGACGCGGGAGGGCATCAGCCAGCCGACACCCGGCGTGCGGTTCGAGGGGACGGACGGGATGATCGAGGTCACGCGCGAGCAGTTGATTACCGAGCCGGACTCGCTGCGCAGGCAGACGCTCGGAGCCAACGACGTGCACCTCTACGAGAGCAAGAACCATCCGGACAACTTCCTCGAATGCGTGCGCACGCGGAACCGTCCGGCCTGCGATGCCGACGTGGGCTATCGCTCGATCAGCGTCTGTCACCTCGGCAACATCGCGTACTGGCTCGAACGGCCCCTGCGGTGGGACCCGGCCGCCGAACGGTTCGTCAACGACAGGCAGGCAGATTCCATGCTCCAGCGGGCGATGCGAAGTCCCTGGTCCATATAGAATGACAGCACGATTCTGTTTTGAAGAAGGAGTCACCATGCGAACTCAGTGTATAGCCCGCCTCCTCGTGGGATTGACGATCGGTACTCTGTTGACGGGGTCAGCCGCTTGGGCAGAGGGCAAGGTGGGCGATGGTTTCAAGCTGCACACGATCAACGCCGAGTCGCGTTTCGAGGCCGCCGGTGTTCTCGATGTCAATCGCGACGGCAAGCTCGATATCGTCTGCGGCGGGTTCTGGTACGAGGCCCCGACCTGGAAGAAGCATTTTCTGCGCGAGATCAAGGAGGAAGGCGAGTACCACTACGATTTCGCCAATCTGGCGATGGACGTGGATGGCGACGGCTGGACCGACACCGTCGGCGCCGCCTGGCACGACAAGATGGTCTATTGGGTCCGCAATCCCGGCCAGGCGGGCGGTCCGTGGCCGGTGTACCAGATCGACACACCCGGCAACATGGAAACGGCGATGGCCTATGACATCAACGGCGACGGCCAACTCGACATCCTGCCCAACATCATGAGCGCAGCGGCCTGGTACGAGTTCCATCGCGATCCATCAGCCCCACAGGGCGTCCGATGGGACAAGCACGTGCTGCCTCAGGAGGCGGCCGGACACGGCATCGGCGCCGGGGATGTCAACGGCGACGGTTTGTGCGACATCGTGACGCCGAAGGGCTGGCTCGAACAGAAGCCCGAGGGCTCGTGGACCTGGCGTCCGGAGTTCGAGCTGGGCTACGCCGGGATTCCGATCCTGGTCCATGACGTGGATGGCGACGGCAATCCGGACATCCTCTGGGGTCTGGGCCACAACTACGGCGTCTTCTGGCTCCAGCAGACCAGAGACGCCGACGGCAGTCGTTCGTGGACCAAACACCTGATCGACGATTCGTGGTCGCAGCCGCATTTCATGCTCCTGGCCGACCTGACCGGCAACCGCCGGCTGGAAGTTGTCACGGGCAAACGCCATCGCGCCCACAACGGCAACGACCCCGGCGGCAACGACCCGGTCTGCGTCTACTACTACAGCTTCGATCGGTCGTCGGGCCAGTGGACGCGACACACCCTGCACGAGGGCGGCCGCGTCGGGCTCGGGATCAACACCGATGCGGTGGATATCGATGGGGACGGCGACATCGACGTCGTCGCGCCCGGCAAGAGCGGACTGTACCTCCTTGAGAACCTCATCCAGTAGCCAACGATTGACGAAGGACGATTGCCATGTCGAAACCGAAGATCGCGATGATCGGGGCCGGAAGCCTCATTTTCTGCAAGACTCTGGTCATGGACATTCTGGCGACCGAAGCCCTGCAGGGCAGCGAAATCCGTCTGATGAACCGGACCCGGCCGAAGCTGGCCAAGATGGAGGCCTTCGTCAAGAAGGTCATCAAGGAGAACAAGCTGCCGGCCACGGTCACGGCGACGCTGGATCGCCGCGAGGCCCTCGACGGGGCCGACTATGTCATCAATATGATCCAGATCGGCGGCGTCGAGGCCTTCCGCATGGACTACGAGATTCCGTTGAAATACGGCGTCGATCAGTGCATTGCCGATTCCATCGGCCCCGGCGGCATCTTCCGCGCCCTGCGGACGATTCCCGTCCTGGCGGACATGGCGGCCGATATGAATGAGCTGTGCCCCAACGCGATCCTGCTGAATTACGCCAATCCGATGGGCGCCAACTGCTCAGCCTTGGGCAGTGTGGCCGACGTGCAGTTCATCGGGCTCTGTCACGGCGTGCAGACCACGCTGGACCTGATCAGCCGCTACGTCAACGTTCCGAAGGACCAGGTCGATTACGTCTGTGCCGGCATCAACCATATGGCCTGGTTCCTCTCGCTGCGGGACAAACGCGATGGGCGCGACCTATACCCGATTCTCAAACGCAACATCGAGAAACCCGAATACTACGTCAATGAGAAGGTGCGCTGCGAGGTGATGCGGCACTTTGGCTACTTCATGACCGAGAGCACGGGGCATCTGTCGGAGTACATCCCGTGGTTCCGCAGCAGCAAGAGGGCGTTGGAGACGTACTGCGATCAGCCC
Source organism: Planctomycetota bacterium (assembly GCA_012719085.1). Taxonomy (GTDB): domain Bacteria; phylum Planctomycetota; class Phycisphaerae; order Sedimentisphaerales; family Anaerobacaceae; genus Anaerobaca. The sequence continues at coordinate 8,419 of JAAYBA010000004.1, read as the reverse complement.
GATTTCGGCGGAGCCTCCGGCGCCTACTATCACTACTGCAACATGCTGGCCGAGAAGTACAAGAAGGTGGACTACCTGGCGAGCGAATCGCCCAGGATCACCGGGCGCAGCGTCGAATACTGCTCGTATATCCTCGAAGCAGCCGAAACCGACCGGCCGTTTCGGCTCAATGGCAACGTTCGCAACGACGGCTACATCACCAATCTGCCGCAGGGCTGTTGCGTCGAGGTTCCGATTTACGTCGACTCGCAGGGCCTGCACCCGGTGACAATTGGCGAGCTGCCGGTTCAGTGTGCGGCGTTGAACCAAAGCAACGTCACCGTGCAGGAGTTGGCCGTTGAGGCGGCGCTGACGGGCGACCCGGAATACGCCATGCAGGCAGTGGCGATGGACCCTCTGACCTCGGCGGTTTGCACCCTCAAGGAAATCCGGGACATGACCGGCGAGATGCTCGAAGCCCAGCGCAAGTGGCTGCCCGAGTTCAAGGGCCGCAAGCTCACGCTTCGCCCGACGGTGCAAGTCACCAAGAACACCGTTGGCGTGGACGTCCCGCTCGACCCGGCCCTGGCGATCGCCAACCGCTTCGGCGAACTGGCGAAATAGGGACGCAATCTACAGACGCCGTTCGAAACGGTGGCGGCCGGGGGCGACATCGTCGAGGACGATATGCTTGCCGTCGATCCGGCCCTGGACGGTTCGGCCGTCCATGAGCACCTGCGTGCTGTCGCTGCCCAGATTTGGCAGGTATACGACAGCAGGCATGTTGGCCGGCGTGGTCACGTTCAGGTTGAACGATTCACCCTTGACCGCCTCGAAATCCACATGGATCGTGCCCCGGATCGTGGGCAGATCGAGGCGGGCATGGGTCAACGAGCCGACCTGCGGCTTGATCCGGACCCTGGCGAAGCCCGGCTCGACGGGCTCGACGCCCATCAGGCAGCGGGGGATGATGTTGGCCGGCGCCGCGCCCCAGGCATGGTTCCAGTCCTGGTTGGGCTTGTACTTGTTGTCCCATGCTTCGAGGGTGATGGTCGTGCCCACGTTGTAGATCATATGCGGCCAGCTTCGGTCCGTCTGGCGGTCGGTCATCAGGTGCAGAGCGAAGTCGTCCAGGCCGGCTGTGTAGAGGGCGTCGAGCAAATGCTGCGCGCCGTATACGCTGCACACCATGCCCCGACTCTTCAGGAACGCCGCGACGGATTCAACGTACTCCGGCGGCACCAGGCCGAACGCCAGTGGGAACATGTTCGCGTGCAGGGCGCTGTGCGTGCTGCCTTCGCCATCGACGTAGATGCCTTTGTCCTTGTCGAGGAGCTTGGCGTTGAACGACCGTTTGACCCGTGCGGCTGCCGAAGTGAATCGTTCAGCGTCCTCGTCTTTGCCGACGGCCTGGGCCATGTGGCTCATCGCAACCAGGGCTCGATAGTGGAAAGCGTTGACAACGGTGTTGATGGGTCTGAACTCGAAGTCGTCGGTCTCGCCGTAGCCGCCGGTCAGGCCGAGGATGTTGCCGTGCGGCCAGTCCACGAGGTCTCGCAGTCTGCCGTTGAAATGGATCGATTGGAGGATCTCATCGGTGACCAGGCCGGTCTGCGTGCTGATCAGGCCGTCTTCGCGGGCCAGGGCCCGTAGCGTCTTGGCCGTCAGATCGTCGTAGAACTGCTCGATCGAGTCAGTGTCGCCGGTGTACAGGTAGTCGGCCCAGGCCATCAGTACCGAGTGCAGTATCCACTCGGTCGGCCAGGTCGGACGCGTGATGAGGTACTCGTGCGTGTAGCGGGCCATCGTATACTCGCGATCCACGCTGTAGTGGCAGAGTTGGTTGATGTAGGCGTCGCCCTCGTAGGGAATCCGCTCGCGGTCGCCGTCGATGTAGACGCCGCAGAAGCTCGTCGCCTTGATGCTGTATTTGCACAGTTCCCAGACGTCGTTGAGTACTGGGTTGGACGAATGGAAGTGCGCGGCGTCATCATCGAACGGGTAGTGCACCACGATCTGGCGGATCGTGGACGCGTCGAGCGATGAGGGACTGTGGACGATCTCGCAATACCGGAAGGGCAACACCTCACCGACGGACGGGGGCATCTTGATCGCCTGCGGCCCGGTGTTGCGTTTGTCGGGCGGGATCGTCACTCTGTACGTGTGCGTTCCCTCCCGGAGCGTCAGAGGGATCTGCCGATAGCGCCGCGACCCGCCCGGCTCGCGGTCGATGCTGTCGGGTTCGGCGTAGACCTCGCCGAGATGGACCTCGACGCGGCGCCCGCTCGCAGGGCTGGTCAGGGTCAGCTCGACGGTACCGAAGGCCGCCTTGCCAAAGTCGATGAAATAGTGCCCGTCGGCCTTGGCCACCACCCGAACGGGCTCGACCGTCGTGGTGGTCAGCGGATATCGAGGTGTGGTGTAAGGGCCGTCCAAAGATCCCGTGCGAAACTCTTGGATTGCCGAATAGGGGCTCACCTGATCGTGCTCGTTCCAGGTTCGCACCCGCCAGAAGTAGGACCGGTGCGAGGGCAGCGGCTTGCCCGCGTACTGGATCGCACCCGACCGGGCCGACGGGGTCTTTCCACTGTCCCACATATCGCCGCGTTCCTGCTCGATTTCGTTCAAGTCGGAGGCGACGAGGACCTGGTATGCCGTCTGGGCATCGTTCTGATCGAGGGACGGCACGATCCAGCCGAAGTCCGGCCGAGAATCAGAGATTCTCGTCTTCGCCGGCTCGCTCATCAGTTCGCACATGAGGCCGGAGGGGGCCGAACGGCTTGCGGCGAAACAATGGGTGGTCTGGGGTAAGAGGATAAGGATTGCCAGCGGTAGCGTTCTTGAGCATTGCATCCAGGTTCCTGGCCGGTCTGACTTCGTCATGGCGGTCAACTCCACAGAATCTTGAACGTGAGCGTCTTAAGCGCTGTAGCGAGAAGTCGTCGGATGACGATAATACCCGTAGACCCGGATGGCGGCAACGATCGGTTGCGTGTTGGGGGAAGTTCCCTTATCATCACCGGTTTCGTGCGGCAGGGGCCGCACGGCGGAATCCCGGAGTTCGGGTGGGCGTCGGGGCAAGTCTGGGACTTGTCCCGAGGTATGAGAAGACCAATCGGCAGTCAAGAGGCCCTGAATGGACAAATACGTTTGTATCCACGGTCATTTCTATCAACCGCCGCGCGAGAATGCGTGGCTCGAAGACGTGGAGTTGCAGGATTCAGCCTATCCCTACCATGACTGGAACGCCCGGATTACTGAGGAGTGCTACCGGCAGAATGCCGCCTCCCGCATCCTCGGGCCGGACCGCAAGATCGTCGATATCGTCAACAACTACGAGCACATGAGCTTCAATTTCGGGCCGACGTTGCTGAGCTGGCTCGAATCGCACGCTCCCGACGTTTACGAGAAGATCCTCGAAGCCGACCGGAACAGCCGGGAGCGCTTCAGTGGCCACGGCAGCGCCCTGGCCCAGGTCTACAACCACATGATCCTGCCCCTGTCGAACACCCGCGACAAACACACGCAGGTGATCTGGGGAATCCAGGACTTCAAGCGACGGTTCCAGCGGGCGCCCGAGGGGATGTGGCTGTCCGAGACGGCGGTGGACCTGCCGTCGCTGGAAGTGCTGGCCGAGCACGGGATCAAGTTCACCATCCTGGCGCCCCGACAGGCCAAGCGGGTCCGCAAGATCGGTGGACGCCGGTGGAAGGACGTCAACGCCAGCGACCTCGATACGAGCGTTCCCTACCTTTGCCAACTTCCGTCCGGCAAACAGATCGCTCTGTTCTTCTACAGCGGTCCGGCGTCGCACGATATTGCCTACGGCGGTTTGCTGCACAGCGGTACGAACTTTGCGGCCCGGCTCATCGACGCCTTTCCGAAGGACGGCGACGGTCCGCGGTTGGTCCATGTGGCTACGGATGGAGAGTCGTTCGGGCATCACCATCGCCACGGCGACATGGCGCTGGCGTACTGCATTCACCACATCGAGACCAACAATCTGGCGAAGATCACGATCTACGGCGAGTACCTGGAGAAGTTTCCGCCGGACCAGGAGGTCGAGATCTGGGAGAACAGTTCCTGGAGCTGCGCCCACGGCGTCGAGCGGTGGAAGAGCAACTGCGGCTGTGCGGCCGACCATGCCAGTTCCGGAAAGCAGCAGTGGCGCGCCCCGTTGCGTCAGTCCCTTGATTGGGTTCGCGACAAGACGATCCAGGTCTATCAGGACCGCATGTCCCGATACCATGCCGACCCGTGGAGGCTTCGCAACGAATACATCGCTGCGATCAACGACCGCTCTCAGGAGAACGTCGAGGATTTCATCACCCAATCGACGGGCCGATCGCTGCCTCTGGAGGACAAAGTCACGTTTCTCAAGCTCCTGGAGATGCAGCGTCACGCCATGCTGATGTACACGAGCTGCGGGTGGTTCTTCGACAACATCGCCGGGATCGAGGCGGTGCAGGTGATGCAATACGCGGCGCGCACGATGCAATTGTGCCAGGAGGTGCAGGGCTGGGACCTCGTGCCGGAGTTCAAGGAGATGCTTCAGAGCGCACCGGCCAACGTTCGTCCGTTCATGAACGGGCGAGACGTGTACGAAGCCTGCGTCGAGCCGGCCCGCATCGACTTGAACCGGGTGGCGGCGCATTTCGCGTTGAGTTCGGTGTTCGAGGAGGCCCGCGAGCGTACGACGGAGATCTACTGCTACTCGGCCACCGTGGAGAGCTCGGATCGCACCGAGGCCGGCGTGCAGGTGCTCATCACGGGCCGCGTGGCGATTCGGTCCGACATCACCTTCGAACGGCATGTGGCCGACCTGGTGGTCTTCTATCTCGGGGACCACAATCTGTTTGCCGCCGTGCGGGCGCGTATGGGTGACGAGGAATTCAACGCCGTCCGCCAGGATCTCAAAAAAGCGTTCCGAAGGAGCGACAGCAACGAGGTGATGCGTCTGATGAACGTGGTCTTCGGGGGCAAGGGCTACTCGCTGACTCACCTGTTCAAAGATCCGCAGCGTCAGATCCTCAACGAGCTTCTGGAGAGCACCTGGCAGGAGATCGAGAGTTCGTTCCGGCACATCTACGAGCACAACTACGCGATCATGCAGATGATCCGCAATATGAACATGCCGCTGCCCAAGGCCTTGTCGGCGCCGGCCGAGTTCATTCTGAACGAGGACCTCTGTGCCGAGATTCAGGCTGACGTGATCGATGTGAATCGTCTCCGCAACCTTGCCGACGAGGCGGAGCGCCTGTCGCTGAGCCTCGACAAGGAGCGACTGAGCTTCGAAGGCAGCCATCGGATCAACGACCTGATGGACCAGCTCGCCGAGCGGAGTGACGACGTGGACCTTCTGGGCTCGATCGAGGAGAGCCTCGAAATCCTTCGTACCCTCACGTCATCGCTGGACCTGCAGAACGCACAGAACGTGTTCTTCAACATCGCCAAGCGCAAGTGGCCCGCCATGAAGCGCCGCGCCGCCGCCGCCGATGAGGAAGCGGCCAAGTGGGTCGAACGTTTCGGAAATCTGGCGCACCACCTCGGTCTGGCGATCCCGTAGAACGGACGTCGGACCATCAGTCCAGTGGTGGTTCCCTGTCCCCTTATCGATAGTAGAGGTTCCTGTCATGCTCAAGCAACGATCCAGCGGCATCCTGATGCACATCACCTCGATCCCTTCGGAGTTCGGGATCGGCGATTTTGGGCCGACGACGTACAAGTTCATCGACTTCCTCAAGCAGGCCGGCCAGAACTGCTGGCAGATCCTGCCCCTGAACCATACGACCGGCAAGACGGGCCATTCCCCGTACAACTGCTTCTCGGCCTTCGCAGGTAACCCTCTTCTGATCAGTCCGGTTCTGTTGTACCGGGCGGGTCTGCTCCGGCGCGATGAGATCGCTCGGCCCCCGTCGTTTCCGGCACAGAAGGTCGATTTCGCCAAGGTCGAGCGGTACAAGCACGGACTTCTCGATCTGGCCTATCAGCGTTTCAAGGAGCGTCCGCTTCCGGCCGACTATGAGCGCTTCTGCACGGAACACCGCGCGTGGCTCGATCCGTTTGCGACTTTCGTTGCGGTCAAACGGCACTTCAAGGGTCGGCCATGGTGTGACTGGCCGGCGGCCCTGCGTGACCGGAAGGCCAGGGCGCTCAAGGCAATTGAGGCCGAGCTGGCCGACGCGATCGAGCGGGAGCGGTTCCTGCAGTACGTGTTCTATGCGCAGTATCTCGACCTGCAACGCTACTGCCACGAGCAGGGGATTCAGGTGATCGGCGACCTGCCGATCTACGTCGCCTACGACAGCGCGGACGTCTGGTCGAATCCGGAAGTATTCAAGCTGACACGGGCCAAGAGGCCGAAGTTCATTGCCGGGGTGCCGCCGGACTACTTCAGCAAGACCGGCCAACTCTGGGGCAACCCCGTCTATGATTGGGACCACGCCGAACGCACCGGGTTCGCCTGGTGGATGCAACGGATCAAGCATAATCTCCTGCTGTTCGATTTGGTGCGGATCGACCATTTTCGCGGCCTCGTCGCGTACTGGGAGGTGCCCGCCGGCCACAAGAACGCCATTCGCGGCAAGTGGGTGAAGGCGCCGAGCGAGAGCTTCTTCGGCACGCTGTTTCGCCAGGTCCCCTTCGCGGCGATCTTCGCCGAGGACCTCGGGCACATCACGGCCGACGTGCGTGAGGCGGTTGCCAAGTATCAGTTCCCTTGCATGCGGGTGCTGCAATTCGGGTTCAGCGGCGATCCGAAGCGGAACATCCACATGCCACACAACCACATCGCCAACGCTATTGTCTATACGGGCACGCACGACAACAACACGACTCGCGGCTGGTTCGAGAACGAGATAAAGGGGCCCGCGCGCAAACGCCTCTCCGATTATCTCGGCCACAAGCCGGCAGCCAGGGACATCTCGTGGGAGCTGATGCGGGTGGCGATGTCTTCCGTCGCCCGCCTGGCGGTCATCCCGATGCAGGACGTCTTGTCGCTGGGGGCCTCGGCGCGAATGAACTACCCCGCCAAGGCGTCGGGCAACTGGTTCTGGCGGATGCGCGATGGTCAGCTCACGGCGCGTCTTGCCGGGAAGTTGCGCGATCTGACCGCCACCTGCGGCCGTCTGTAGAGACGATCCGCTCCGGGGGCGGCCGAACCCGTCCCCGGACGGTTTGGATCATTCTGTCGCCGTATCGCCTGCGGCGTTCTCGTCGAGCACCTTGCGGAAGACCACGATCCCCAGTGGGGGCAGCGTGACCGACAGCGTGTAATCGAAGTTCCCGTAGAAGGACGCGGGCGAGGCCTCGATGCCGCCCATATTGCCGTGGCCGCTGCCGCCGTACTCCTTGGCGTCGCTGTTGAGGATCTCCTCCCAGAAGCCTCCGTCGGCCACGCCGACCCGGTAGTTCAATCGCGGGACCGGGGTGTAGTTGCAGATGACGGCCAGGATGCGCCGGCCCGCCTTGTCTTTGCGCAGGTAGCTGATCACGCTGTTGTCCGCGTCGTGGAAATCGATCCAGGCGAAGCCGTCGCGGTCAAAATCGGTCTCGAACAGAGCCGGTTCGCTGCGGTAGAGGTGATTCAGATCGCGCACCCACTTCTGAAGGCCCTGATGCGGCTCCTCATCGGCCAGGTGCCAGTCGAGGCTGTGCAGGTGACTCCATTCCCGATGCTGGCCGAACTCGTCCCCCATGAACAGCAGCTTCTTGCCGGGGTGGGTGTACATGTATCCGAACAACAGGCGGAGGTTGGCGAGTTTCTGCCAGGGGTCGCCGGGCATCTTGCCGTAGAGCGAGCCCTTGCCGTGTACGACCTCGTCGTGTGACAGCGGCAGGGCGAAATTCTCCGAGAACGCATACCAGATCGAAAAGGTGAGCTTGTCCTGATGGTACTTGCGGTAGATGGCGTCCTGGCTGAGGTACTCGAGCGTGTCGTGCATCCAGCCCATGTTCCATTTCATGCCGAAGCCGAGCCCGCCGGTAACGGTGGGGCGCGTCACCATCGGCCAGGCCGTCGATTCCTCCGCGATCGTCTGGACGTGGGGGAAGTCCCGATAGACCATCTCGTTGAACCGTCGCAGGAAGGCGATGGCCTCGAGGTTTTCCCGGCCGCCCTGTTCGTTGGGAATCCATTCGCCTTCCTTGCGCGAGTAGTCCAGATAGAGCATCGAGGCGACCGCATCCACGCGCAGCGCGTCGGCGTGGTATCGGTCGAGCCAGAACATGGCGCTGCTGATCAGGTAGGCCCGGACCTCGTGACGACCGTAGTTGAAAATCCCGCTCGTCCAGTCCGGGTGAAAGCCGAGCCGGGGGTCGGAATGTTCGTAAAGGTGCGTTCCGTCGAAGTACGACAAGCCGTACTCGTCGGTGGGGAAGTGCGAAGGGACCCAGTCCAAAATCACCCCGATGTCGTTCTGGTGGAGGTGGTCGATCAGGT